>JALSGI010000348.1 GCA_026982835.1 Planctomycetota bacterium
CCCGGGCGGACTCTGGCGAGGACAAACAGATCGTGCCGCCTAAGTTTTTGATGCGCACGGTTGGCAGGCCGCCTTGCGTTTTGAATCCCAGTCCAAGGCAAGCCTTCTTTTTTGTGATCCGCAAAAGCGCCGAGTACTTCCTGGATCAGCAAAAGGCCCCTGCCCCGGACGATTCCTCGGAACGTTAAATCGGTTTACCTTGTGCGGGTCAACTGCCGCCAGGAGACCTTCCGCCGCCTGCAGGGAGGGAGCGATTTCAAGAACATTTCTCCATACCACATGGTGGCAATCCGCGGGTCCAACACCACCACCCGGCCGGTATCTTCGCGGGTGCGGATCAGCCGCCCGAAACCCTGCTTGAGCTTCAGGGCTGCCTCGGGCAGCTGGAACTCCCGGAACGGGTTTCCCCCGCGCTGGCGGATCGTGTCGATGCGCGCCTTGACCAGGGGCTGATCCGGCACCCGAAACGGCAAGCGGGTGATGATCACCGTCTGCAAGGCCTCGCCGGGAACGTCCACCCCCTGCCAGAAGCTGTCGGTTCCCAGCAGCACCCCCTGCGGGTTTTCCTTGAACTGCCGCAACAGCCGGTCCCGGGGCACATCGCCCCCCTGGGAGTAGAGAGCCAGGTTGTGCCGGGTCAGCCAGGGGGTGAGGGCCCGCTCCACCTCCCGCAGCATGGAGTAGCTGGTGAACAACACGAACGTGCGTCCCTGGCTCTGCTGCACGTAGTGCTGGATCACCTCCACGGCCGCCGGGAGAAAGGCCTCGGTGTCCTGGGGCTCGGGCATGTCGTGCACCAGCACCAGCTCGGCTTGCCGGCGATAGTCGAAGGGACTGCCCAGGCACAGCGTGCGACACTGGGGAAGCCCCACGCGGGTGCGGAAAAACTCGAACCGCTCGTCCCCGGCCACGGCCAGCGTGGCGCTGGTGAAGATGACACTGCGGACCGGCTCGAACAACAGCTCGCGTAGCTGGGGACCGACGTCCAACGGAGCAGCTTGCAACTTCACGCTCTGGCGGCGCCCCGGGGCCACCTCCACCCAGTACACCGCATCCGGCTCCTCCTGGCCCAGCCAGCGGTGCAACTGGTCGGCCAGGGCCTGCAACCGAGCGGCTGCGGAAGCGAAATCGGTCCGCTGATCCTCGTCATCGAAGCGGTTTCCGTGGCGGCGGACGGTCTGGGCCAGGTCTTCCAGCTCCCCCACCAGGTCCGGCCCCGTCTTCAAGGGCTGCTCCACGCGGCCGTTGCCCTGCTGTTGCTGGTGCCAGCGGCGCACGGCGGCAAAGAACTCCCCGGCCACGTCCCGGCATGTGTTCACTTGCCGCATGGCGTCTTGGAGATCATGGGCCGCCAGCAGCCCCCGGCCGGTGCGGTCGTTGAACAATCGCCCCAGGGCATACTGCACCTGCCCCGAAGTGACCTGGATACCCAGGTGGTCGCTGGCCACCGCTTCGATGGTGTGGGCTTCGTCCAGCACCACCACGTCGTAGTCCGGCAGCAGCGCCCAGCCGTCGCGTCGAGCCGCCAGGTCGGCAAACAGCAGGGCGTGATTGACCACCAGGAGCTGGGCGTTTTGCATTCGCCGCCGGGCGCGGAAGTAAAAACACTGCTTGAAGTGCCGGCACTGGCTGCCGCGGCAGTTGCTGGAGTCGCTCTGCACCTCGTCCCACACCTGCGGCAGCACGGCCAGGGGCAGGTCGCTCAAGGAGCCGTCGCCGGTTCGGACCGACCAGTTGCGCACTTGCTGCAATTGATCCAGTTCATCCTGGGTGCTGAACAGCCCAAAGCCCCGCTGCAGGGCCAGCTCCAACCGCCGCAGGCTCAGGTAGTTGCTCCGCCCCTTGGCCAGCACGGCCGAAAACTCCAGCGGCACCACCGAGTTCAAAAACGGGATGTCCTTGCCGATCAGTTGTTCCTGGAGATTGATCGTGTGGGTGGAGACCACCACGCGGATCGACTGGCCCAGCAGGTCCTGGGTTTCCGGGTCGGCCGCGGCCAGGATGCAGGGCACCAGGTAGGCGAAGCTTTTGCCCACCCCGGTGCCGGCCTCCACCACCAGGTGCTCCGCATCCAGAATGGCCTGCAGGACCGCCTCGGCCATTCGGAGCTGTTGGGGGCGGTGTTCGTAGTGGGGCAGCTTTCGGGCCGCGCTGCCCTGGGGGCCGAGGATGTCGTGAGGGTGCATGGAAAAACTTCACCCTTGCAGGCGTTGGCCGCGGAGCGATGCTTCCCGGGGAAGCAAGCAAAAAGTCCCTGTTCATTTTCGGCACCGCCTCGGGCAAGACAAGTGCCGCCGGGGAACTACTGCCGCCATCGGTCCCACAGGAAGAGGCAGTACAAAAAGAATCGAACCCATTCCGGGTGGTCCTGGCATACGGGTTTCCCACCTTCCAGAATCTTCCGGACCTGGCCATACAAGGCCAGAACTTCTTCCCGGGAGAAGGACCAGGAAAGGTCGTAGTCGGCTTCGTGCCGCGTTTGTTGGAGCTCTTGGAACGTGCGGGCGATATAGCGGAGCGGCTGAGGGACGTGGCCTTGGGGGTCCAGTTGCTGCACCACGGGAACCAGTGCTTGCAGCAGCGTTCCCCCGGCAAAGCCCGACATGCCCGCTGCATCTCCCCATGTTGAAACACCCGCCCCAGCAGATTCCGCAACGCCGGTTGCCCCCGTGGCACCCATCGCCATATCGCTTCGCCCACCAGGAAGTGAAACAATGCATAATAGGCTGCGGAGACGGCTCTGCGCAGCGAGGCCTGCCGAGGGCGTCCCCGGTGCTCGCGGGTGGCCAAATGCAACGCCTGTTCCAGCAAGTCTTCCGGCAAGCTCATTCGGCCGGTCCCTGCACCAGTTCCTTCTCCTCCGTCTCGGTCCTTAAAACAAAATACGGCCAGTGAGGAACGTCCAGGCTCTCAAGGGCGTCAATAACGATTTGCTTTACCTGTTAACAGCCCGTTGAAAAAGTCCATTTGAAATGAAAACGCGTTATAAGATTCCCTGCACATCCTGAAAAAAGCGGCTCGGCCGTGACCTCGCCCTCCCAAAATTGTGTTTTTCAACGGGCTGTTAACTCCACTTTTGCCCTTTTTTGAAGACGTCCCAGGGGAAAACTGATAAAGACATGCGAGCCGCCTTGCAGGTATTTTGGTAGGCACCAAAAAACACCACCAAAGCAAGGAGGCTCGCATGCAAAACAGCATACCCAAAATCGCCTGCCAGGTCACTGACACC
>JALSGI010000349.1 GCA_026982835.1 Planctomycetota bacterium
GTTCCTGGCCGCCCGGTACCATTCCCTGGTACTCCACGCGGAACTGCCTGAACAGCTGGAATGCATTGCCTGGCTGGCCGACGGCACACCGATGGCCGTGGCCCACCGGCGGCAGCTGGTGCTGGGCGTGCAGTTCCATCCCGAGTCGGTGCTTACGGCCGGGGGCTATCGCATCCTGGCCAATTTCCTCCGCCGCTGCGGCCTTGCGGTCCCCCGGGTTCCGAAGCTCCACCAGGAGTGCACTCTCTGGTGGCAGCCGGGAGTGCCGCTGCCCCAAGGAGGATGACCCTCGCCCAGGCCGCCGCCACTTGCTGCACACACACCTTACGTCATGATCGTCGAAGGACTGCTCACCACGGTGGATGCCCAGGGCCGGGTCAACGTGGCCCCGATGGGGCCGGTGGTGCCTCCGGACTGGGCCGCGGTGGTGCTGCGGCCGTTTGAGGGGTCGCAGACGCTGGAGAACCTGCGTGCCACGGGCCGGGGGGTGTTCCACGTGGTGGACGATGCCGAGCTGCTGGCCCGGTGTGCCATTGGCCGCCGCCACCCGCCCCCCCCGATGCAGTGGCACCCGCAGGTCCAGGGCTGGGTGTTGCAGCAGGCATGCCGGTGGTATGGATTGGAGGTGGAGCGTTGGGGGGGAAACCCGCCCCGCTTGGAAGCCCATGCCCGCATCGTCGCCCGCGGCCGCTTGCGCGACTTTGTAGGCTGGAACCGAGCCCGGCACGCCGTGCTGGAAGCGGCCATCCTGGCCACCCGCACCGCCTGGCTCTCGCCCCAAGAGCTGGTCGAGGCGTTCAATTTCCTGGCCCCCCTGGTTTACAAGACCGGGGATGTGGCTGAACATCGGGCCTTTGCCCTGTTGGTCCAGCACGTGGAGCAGCATCTTGGCCAGAGTATCCTCCAAGAGGAGCATGCCCGGAAAATCCTGGCCGGCAGCCGCGGCCACGATTGAGGTGGCCGCCCCGGTCCGGCTGCACTTCGGACTGCTCGCCCCGGCAGCCGGCCCGAAGCGCCGGTACGGCGGGCTGGGGGTGATGATCCGCCCCCCCGAGCTTCGGCTCCGCCTGGAACCGGCCCCCGCCTACCAGCTGCCCGCCCAGAAAGAGCTGGCCCGACGCATCGACGCAGTGGTCCAGCGCACCGCCCAACAGCTCCATCTGCCCGAGGCTCCCCCCCTGCGGTTCTGCCTGCCGGAGCCGGTGCCGCTGCACGCGGGGCTGGGCACCGGCACCCAGTTGGCCATGGCCGTTGCCTGGGCCTTGCAAAGCTGGCTGGCCGGAAAGCCGGTGACCCGGAACCCTGGCCAGTTGGCCGGTTGGAGCGGCCGGGGGCAGCGTTCGGCCGTGGGCGTATATGGGTTTTGCCACGGGGGGTGGATCGTCGAGCCGGGCAAGGGCCCCGGGGAACACCTCTCTCCCCTGGAACATCGCCTGGAAAATCCCCCCGCCTGGCGGTGGCTTTTGCTTCGGCCCCCGCTTCCGCCCGGGCGGGCCGGAGCCGAGGAGCAGCGGATTTTCCAAACCCTACGCCCCACCCCCCGCATCACCCGGCAGCTGCAAGTCATCCTGCACCAACAGCTGCTCCCGGCCCTGCAAAGCGGGTGTTTCGACTCCACGGCCCAAGCTCTGGGTCGCTACAGCCGCATCGCCGGAGAACCGTTTGCCCAAGCCCAAGGAGGCCCCTACGCCCACCCTCTGGTGCAGCAACTCGTGGAGCAGCTCCACGGCTGGGGATACGCCGGTGCCGGGCAAAGCTCCTGGGGCCCGACGGTGTTCGTGCTGCTGCCGGATGTGCGCTGCGCCCAGGAACTTCAGCGGCGGTTGCAGGCATGCTGGCCTCAGCCGCTGCACCCCTGGGTGGCCGCCACGGACACTGCCGGAGCCCAGATGTGCCTTGCCGCCCAGTAGAGGCCCAAAAGTCCCCCCGAACGAATGCGGCGACACGAGGCCCTTGCCGGGAGCGAAACTCTTGGCTTATCTTGACCCATTGGGTTTGCGTGGTCCGGCGCTGCCTGGCCGCGACGGCCGGGAGCTGCCGGAGAGTTTCGCCTGAGGGCGCAGGTGCTGCCGAAGGTTAAGGAGTCCCGGGCATGAGTTTTTCCGTCCCGCTGTCCTCTCCCCCGCGCGTGGAGACCTCCATTGGCAAGGTGGCCATTTTGTTTGCCGGGGGTCCGGCTCCGGCGGCCAACGCGGTGATCTCCACGGCCGCAGCTTCGTTTCTGCGCAACGACATCCAGGTGCTGGGCATCCTGCACGGCTATTCCAGCCTGGAGAAGTACGATCCCCAAAAACCCCTCCAGGAGGGAGAAGACTACCTCCATCTGGACGCCCGCTTCCTGCGGCGCACCCGCAACACCCAGGGGGTGATGATCGGCACCTCTCGGGCCAACCCCGGCCGGCTGATCCAGCACCCGGACCACTTCGACGATCCCCAGCGCACCGAGCCGCTGCGGCGGGTGTACGAGGCGCTGTGTTCGCTGCAGGTCGATGCGCTTGTGTCCATCGGCGGGGACGACACGCTCAAGACGGCCAACAAGTTCAAACGCTTCCAGCAGCGCCTGCCCCAGGGGGCCAAGCGCATCCCGGTGGTCCACGTGCCCAAGACCATCGACAACGATTACCACGGCATCGATTTCACCTTCGGCTATTTTACGGCCGTGGAGTTTTTGGCCAGCGAGATTCGCAACCTGATCTTCGACGCCGAGGCCAACCGCAGCTATTTCATCGTGGAGACGATGGGCCGCAGCGCCGGCTGGCTGGCCTACGGGGCGGCCATCGCCGGGGAGGCCAGCCTGGTGATCAGCGTGGAGGATATCACCGGCAAGTACGAAACCACCGAAGAAGTGCCCGGCCCGGAAGAAGGCACCACCATCACCCGCCGCATCATGCACCTGGAAAACGTGGTGCGCCGCCTGGTGGCCACGATCCGGGTGCGCGAAGAGCGGGAAGGAAAGCACTTCGGCGTGATCGTCGTGGCCGAAGGGCTCACCGAGCTGCTCCCCTACCAGTACATCAAGGGCCTGGACCGCGACGATCACGGGCACCTGCGCATCTCCAGCGCCGACGTGAACGTGGGCCGGGTGCTGGCCACGCTCACGGCCGAAGAATACCACCGCCAAACCGGCAAGAAGAAACGTATCAACGCCGTGCAGTTGGGCTACGAAAGCCGCTGCGCCAAGCCACATGCCTTCGACGTGATGCTGGGCAGCCAGCTGGGCGTGGGAGC
>JALSGI010000350.1 GCA_026982835.1 Planctomycetota bacterium
GCAGCGAGCCGTCGGCCTTGGCGATCACCACCACTCCCTGCGGAGTGACCACGAACCCGCGGCGGCGATCCTCTTCCGGGTCCACCCCCACCTGCACTCCCGGCGGGATGTGCACCCCCTTGTCCAGGATCGCCCGACGCACCACGGCGTGGCGGCCGATCTGCACCCCCTCGAACAGGATCGACTCCTCCACCCGCGAGTAGCTGTTGATGCGACAGTGGGGTCCCACGATGCTCCGCCGCACCGTGCCCCCGGAGATGATCGTCCCCTGGCACACCATGCTGTCCAGCGCCTGGCCGCGTCGGGCTCCCGGGCCTTCCTCCTCGGCAAAGACGAACTTCGGCGGCGGGGCGCTGGGCAGGTAGTTGCGGATGGGCCACTGCTGGTCGTAAAGATTCAACTGCGGATCGACCGACACCAGGTCCAGGTTCGCCTCGTAGTAGGCGTCCAGCGTGCCCACGTCCCGCCAGTAGGCGTCCTGCTTGCGGTTCTCGTCGCGGAACGGGTAGCAGAACACGCGATGCGGGCCGATGATCCGCGGGATGATGTCCCGGCCGAAATCGTGTGAGCTGTCGCCCCGCGTGGCGTCCTGGCACAACTGCTCGAACAAAAACCGCGTGGAAAATACGTAAATGCCCATCGAGGCCAGGGCATGCTCCGGGTCCTCCGGCAGCGGCTTGGGCTCGGGGGGCTTTTCCTCGAAATCCACCACCCGCATCTGGCGATCCACCTGCATGATGCCAAACCGTGAGCCTTCCCGGCGCGGCACGCGCAGGGCGGCGATCGTCACATCGGCCTGTTGCTCCACATGGAAGCGGATCATCGGCTCGTAGTTCATCTTGTAGATGTGGTCCCCGGCCAGGATGACCACGTAGTCGCTGCGTTCTTTCTCCAGCGTGTAGATGTTCTGATAGACCGCGTCGGCCGTGCCGCGGTACCACTGTTCGTCGATCCGCTGCTGCGGGGGCACCACGTCGATGAACTCGCCCATCTCCGGGCAGACGAACCGCCGCCAGGCCAGGTGGATGTGCCGGTTGAGACTCATCGCCTTGTACTGCGTGAGCACCAGCATCCGCCGCAGGCCGCTGTTGATGCAGTTGGAGAGCGTAAAGTCGATGATGCGATAACACCCGCCAAAAGGGACGGCCGGCTTGGCCCGATCGCGGGTCAGCGGCTCCAGCCGGGTCCCTTTTCCTCCGGCCAGGATCACGGCCAGCGTGCGTTGCAACAGCACCGGGGGTACCTCCGTGAACAAAGCGGCTTGCTCCAGGTCCTGGGGCTCGTCGGGTTCGTATTCTAGAAAACTCGGCGGCCGCTGGCCACTGCCTGCTTGCAAGCCTGCACGGGGAGCGGCACGATA
The DNA here is from genome assembly GCA_026982835.1 of Planctomycetota bacterium. Taxonomy (GTDB): domain Bacteria; phylum Planctomycetota; class Planctomycetia; order Pirellulales; family S012-138; genus S012-138. Next base: position 1,361 of record JALSGI010000350.1, read on the forward strand.
GAAAACGAAAACAAACTCCACCGCGTTCTTTCCCATCCCCAAGACCCAGGACCCAAGACCCAAGACCTCCTGGAAGGACCCCCAGCGATGAAGATGTTTCTGGCCGGCCAGTGGATCGACAAGCCGCAGCGGATCGAGGTGCGGCACCCGTTCGACGATTCGGTGGTGGACACCGTGCCCCAGGCCGACGCAGCAGACGTGGACCGCGCACTGGCTGCGGCCGCCGAAGGGGCCGCCCAGATGCGACGCACCACCGGCTACCAGCGCTACGGCTGGCTGATGAAGGCCGCCGAGCTGATGGACCAGCACGCCGAGGACCTGGCCCGCACCATCACCCTGGAAGAAGGCAAGCCGCTGGGCGAGAGCCGGTTCGAGGTTTCGCGGGCCGCGGAGACCATGCGGCTTTCGGCCGAGGAGGCCAAGCGGCTGGGCTCGGAGGTGCTGCCGCTGGACGGGGCTCCGGGGGCGGCGGGCAAGTTCGGCTTCACGCTCCGCGTGCCCTGCGGCGTGGTGGTGGCCATCACGCCGTTTAACTTTCCGCTGAACCTGGTGTGCCACAAGCTGGGACCGGCGCTGGCCGCGGGCAACGCCGTGGTGCTCAAGCCCGCAAGCGACACCCCCCTTTCGGCCCTGAAAATGGTCCAGCTGCTGCTGGAAGCCGGCGTGCCCCCGCTGGCCGTGGCCTGCGTGACCGGCTCCGGAGGCGAGGTGGGCCGGGCGCTGTGCACCGACCCCCGCGTACGCAAGATCAGCTTCACCGGCAGCCGCGAGGTGGGGGAGAAAATCTGCCAGATGGCCGGGCTCAAAAGGGTCACCATGGAACTGGGTTCCAACAGCCCGCTGGTCGTCATGCCCGATGCCGACCTGGAGAAAGTGGTCCAGGCCACCGTCACCACCGGCTATGCCAACGCCGGGCAGGTGTGTATTTCCACGCAGCGGGTGCTGGCCGTGGGCGGAGTTTACGAGGAACTGCTGCCGCGGCTCAAAGAGGAAGTGGAAAAGATCACCGTGGGCAATCCGCTCCAGGAAGGGGTGCGAATGGGCCCCATGATCCGCCGCCAGGACGCCCAGCGCGTGTGCCACTGGATCCAGCAGGCCGTGGAGCAGGGGGCGCGGGTGCTCACCGGCGGGGAGTGCCAGGGGGCGCTGGTGACCCCGGCCGTGGTGGCCGACGTGAAACCGGACATGCGGATCAGTTGCGACGAGCTGTTCGGCCCGGCCGTGGGTGTCACCCGCGTGGAAACCATCGAGGAGGCCATCGCCCTGGCCAACGATAGCCGCTACGGGCTTTCGGCCGGCATCTTCACCCAGAACCTGGACTGGGCCTTGCGGTTTGCCCGGGAGGTGGACTCGGGCAACATCCAGATCAACTGGGGCCCGCAGTGGCGAGCGGACCTGATGCCCTACGGCGGGCTGAAGGAAAGCGGCATGGGCAAAGAGGGGCCGCGCTACGCCATCAACGAGATGACCGAGCTGAAAACGGTGGTGATCCACCAGTTGGGGTGAGGCAGGATCGGGCCTGGGGGTGTTCAAAACGAGATTATTTGTGTTTCGCAGCCTCACATCACTTGAGAAGGGGAAGCCATGTCGCGGATAGACACTGCACGCCGCGCCGAAATCCTTCAGAAGTTGCTATTGCTTCTGCGGCAACACCAGGAGGGACTTCGTGCAGGAGACGCAATCCAACGGCTGCGAGAACAATTGGTGTTGACGGATTTCGAGAAAGCAAAGGTTCCCTCGGGACACCCTCGATTCGATATCAATGTCCGCTATATGACGATTCCTCTCGTGAAGGCCGGTTGGCTAACAAAAGAAAGAAGGCAATGGAAAATCACAGAAGAAGGATTGAAAGCTTTAGAAACATAC
>JALSGI010000351.1 GCA_026982835.1 Planctomycetota bacterium
GGCCGCTGGCCCCCTTGGCCTGGAGCAGGGGCTTGAGCCACCAGCTGATTCAATGCCGCCTGGATCACCTGGCCCTTGCCCGCAAGCGGCTTGCGGCTGGGCACCAGCTCCACCGCCTGGTTCGGCTTCGGGGGCAGAGAATCCACCACGTTGGCGGCCGTAACGACGGCATGGCGCCACTGGGCCGGCCCTTCGATCACCAGGCGGTTCCCCGACGAATCGATCCCCACGGCGAACAGCCGCGGCGTGCCTTTCCCGGGCAAGCGTTGCTCCTGCCCCCCGGCTGCTTGCAGCGGATGCTGCGCCGCAGGCGCATCGCCCGGGGCAAACACCTCGAACCCGGGCAAGCCTTCCGGCCCTCGCTCCACCAGCGCCGCCTGCTGCCGAAAGGCCCGATACAACACCCGAGCCACCTCCACCGCCTGCCAGCGTTGCAACCGCACGACCATGGGGCCGTGATGGCCATCACCATCAAGTGTCTCCCCAACCGACGGCTTTTCCGCCGCAGGCACCACTCCCGGCAGCTGCCGAGCCGCCGGCGGCTGCAATCGCCCGGGGGTGGCAGGGCCACCAGCCACTGGGAGCTTCCGCTGCGGCGTGAAACCTGGCCTTGGTGCGGAAGCACCCAGTCGTTCAGGCTCGTAGCCTGTGGCAGGGCCACCAGCCACTGGGAGCTTCCGCTGCGGCGTGAAACCTGGCCTTGGTGCGGAAGCACCCAGTCGCTCAGGCTCGTAGCCTGTGGCAGGGCCACCAGCCACTGGGAACTTCCGCTGCGGTTGGCGAGCCTCCGGCTTTAGCCGGGGGAGTGTACCACCGGACTCTGTTGTTTGCTGCTGGTGCACCGCTTGCTGCACCCCTGAGTTGGCTTGCTGGCCGCCGGGGGGGATGAGATGGGTTGCATCCGCGGTGGTCTCTTGCTCATCGCGCCGCCGGGTGATGGTGGCCACCTGGGTGCGGCGGCGCCCCCGAAGCGGCGAGCCGCCCACGGACTGTCGCAACAGCCCACGGACGCTTCCCGGTTCGGCTTTTGCCGCCGGGCTGCGCTGCGGCACCAGGCGGTATCGCGGATACCGCGTACGCAGCTGTTCCAGCTCTACCACCACCAGATGCCGCCCCTGGTCCAGCACCCGATAACCCAAGGGCTGCAACTGCTCGTTGACCAGCTCAATCGCCTCCTGGCGGGTGTAGAGTCGCGTCCCCAGATGGTTGAACCGGCCCGGCGGGGACTTCCGCATCACCAACTGCGAGCCGGTCTGGCGGGCCAGGTGGCGCAAGAACTCTCCCCAGGGCACCTGCACCGCGTTGAGCCGCACGGCGGGTCCGCGATGCTTTTGGCCAGCCCCCGGCCTTTGGCGAGCCCCCGGCTTTAGCCGGGGGAGGGGGGTGTTTGATGAGCCACTTCCAGACGACCGGATTTCGGAGACGGGCCGCACGTGGAGCCTGGGCGCGGGAGTGCGATCGGACCACCCGGCACCGGAAACAGCACGCTCCTTGGAGACGGCATCGCTCCCGCCGCTGAACAGAAGCCCCAGCCCAAGGGTTCCCAGCAGTCCGGCCAGCGCCCCCCCAACCCAGGTCTTCCAAAGCGATCGATTCATCGTCGGCCTCACCCAATGGGACGTTTTGCGTGGCCGCAGGCGTTCCGGCCCGCGGCAGTTCCTTCCATGTTGGCGGCCCTGGGTGGTAGGAAAACCGGCCGGCACGCTCCGGCGGCGTGCGGCGATCCGACGGTCTCTCGCCCCGCTGGTACGATGCGAATTATCGGCAAAGTTTACCCAGGCGGATCAGTCGATTTTTTCGGTTCTCCTCCGCAGCGGCCCGGCCGTGCCAGCGGTGCCGACGTTGAATGCACTGGCCTTGGCCCGGGGCGGGAAAAGCCTACACTAAAGAGGGCAGGAAGCAGCCCTGCCGGGTGTGCTGGCAGCGCTTCCTTCGTTCCCCTTGTGGTGCCTTTCGTACCGCGGCGCTGGCCGTGGTTCCTCGTTGCCTGCTTGCTGGTAAGGAGCATGAACGTGTCGCAAACCCAGACCCGCGTGCCGTACAAGATCAAGGACATCAACCTGGCCGACTGGGGGCGCCGCGAAATCCGCATGGCCGAAGCCGAAATGCCCGGCCTGATGGCCCTGCGGCGCAAGTACGGGCCGCAGAAGCCGCTCCGCGGAGCCCGCATCGCCGGCTGCCTGCACATGACCATCGAAACGGCCGTGCTGATCGAAACACTGCGGGAGCTGGGAGCCGAAGTCACCTGGAGCAGCTGCAACATCTATTCCACCCAGGACCACGCCGCCGCGGCCATCGCTGCGGCCGGAATCCCGGTCTACGCCTGGAAAGGCGAAACCGAGGAAGAGTTCTACTGGTGCATCGAGCAGACGCTTACCTTTCCCGACGGGCAGCCGCTGAACATGATCCTGGACGACGGTGGGGACCTGACGGCCGTGGTGCACGAAAAACACCCCGAGCTGCTGCCGGGCATCCGCGGCTTGAGCGAGGAGACCACCACCGGCGTCCATCGGCTCTACCAGATGAAAGAGCAAGGCACGCTCAAGGTGCCGGCGATCAACGTCAACGACTCGGTTACCAAGAGCAAGTTCGACAACCTCTACGGATGCCGCGAGTCGCTGGCCGATGGGATCAAACGGGCCACCGACGTGATGATCGCCGGCAAAACCGTGGTGGTGTGCGGCTACGGGGACGTGGGCAAGGGCTGCGCCCAGAGCATGCGGGCCTATGGGGCCCGGGTGCTGGTCACCGAAATCGATCCCATCAACGCCCTCCAGGCGGCCATGGAAGGCTACGAGGTGACCACACTGGAGGAAGCCTGCCGCGAAGGCCAGGTGTTCGTCACCGCCACCGGCTGCCGCGACGTGATCCGCCCCGAGCACATGCAGCAGATGCCCGATAATGCCATCCTGTGCAACATCGGCCACTTCGACGTGGAGATCGATGTGGCCTGGCTGAACAACACCCCGGGCATCAAGCGGGAAACCATCAAGCCGCTGGTGGACCGCTACACGCTGCCCAACGGCCGCTCGATCATCCTGCTGGCCCAGGGGCGGCTGGTGAACCTGGGCTGTGCCACGGGGCATCCGTCGTTCGTGATGTCCATCTCGTTCACCAACCAGGTGCTGGCCCAAATGGAACTGTGGTGCCACCCGGAGCGTTACCAGAAGGTGGACGTGTATCGGCTGCCCAAGAAGCTGGACGAGGAAGTAGCTCG
>JALSGI010000352.1 GCA_026982835.1 Planctomycetota bacterium
GAGCGGGCCCCATGTGGAGCTATCTGGACACGGCCTGGCAATGGGTCGATTGGCTGCTCTATGAAGTGACGCTATGGATGGATCGGGCCTCGTTTTTCCAGATGGCCGTGGTGGGGGGACTGATCGTGGCCGTAGGATACCTGTTGCTGCGGGGATTCGGCTCCCGCACCTCGTACTGACGCATTGCCCTGCGCGGCTTTGTGTCCGCGTTTTCCGGGCCTAGGTCCGCCCGTACAGGTATTCGTGCAGCAGGTAGATGGTGGTTTCCTGGCTGTTGGCGTCGTAGGCGTTCAGGTCGCCGATGGAGATCATCCCGGCCAGCGACCCGTCCCCGTTGACCACCGGCAGGTGGCGGATGCGTCGGTTTTTCATCACGCTGCGGGCTTCGTCCAGCTTGGTTTCCGGCGAGCAGCAGATCACCTCGCGGGTCATTACCTCGCGCACCGGCACCTGGGAGGGCACCCGCTCCTGGGCCACCACGCGGCGGAGCACATCGCGTTCGGTAAAGATGCCCACCACTTGCTCCTGCTCCAGCACCACCACGGCCCCGATGCCATGCTCGTTCATCAAACGCGTGGCATCCAGCACGGTGGTGGAGGCTTCGACATAGAAGACCCGGTTGCCTTTTTGGCGAAGGATGTCGCGGACCGCAGGCATGACTCACCCCTCCTGACATAGGGACGCGGCGGCGGGGACCGGCCCCATCCAGACAAGACGGCATGGGCAGACGGGGGAGCAGTCTCACGAGGCCGACAGGCGATTATACCCGCTGGGGTGGAAAAGTCCAAAAGGAAACCGGATCGGAAGTCCGAAAAAGGCAAGGGTTTGTGACGTATTTCACAAGCTCTCCCTCTACCGCCGCGCCAGGGCGTGCCTCAAGGGCAGCCACGCCCCGTCCTGGCGGCTGCTCTGGACGCTCTGCTGGATGAAATACATCCCTTCCACGCCGTCGTGGACGTTGGGATAGATGGTGTTGACCCGCTCGAACGGCTGGCCGGTAAGCCGCCGCACGATGTCCTCGTAAGCGGCGCGGTAAATGTTGGCAAAGGCCTCGAAGAACGCCTCGGGATGCCCGGCCGGCAAACGGCAGGCGGCCCGGCCCAGCTCCCCAAGGTAAGGAGCGTTGGGGTCGCGGGAATAGATCTGGTGCGGCTGGCCGTTGCGGCGGAGGATCATCAGGTTGGGTTCCTCCTGCCGCCAGAACAAGGAGCCTTTGGTGCCGTCGATCTCGATGAACAGGTCGTTTTCGCGTCCGTGGCTGATTTGCGAGGCGGTCACCGTGCCCAACGCTCCGTTCTCGAAGCGGATCACGGCCGTGCCGTAATCGTCCAGCTGGCGGCCCGGCTCGAAGATTTTCAGCTGGGCGCTGATCTGCTCGGGCAGCAGTCCGGTCATGTAGCGAGCCAGGTTGAAGGCGTGGGTGCCGATGTCGCCGAAGCAGCCGGCCGCCCCGCTTTTGGAGGGATCGGTGCGCCAGCTGGCTTGTTTCTGGCCTTCCTGCTCCAGCCGGGAACGGAGCCACCCCTGGATGTAAAAGGAGCGAATGGCCTGAATCTCGCCTAGCTCCCCTGCCAGGATCATCTCCCGGGCCTGGCGCACCAGCGGGTAGCCGGTGTAGTTGTGCGTGACGGCGAACACCACGCCTTTTTCCTCGACCAGCCGGGCCAGCTCCTCGGCCTGCTGCAGGTCGAAGGTCATCGGCTTGTCGCAAAAGACATTGAATCCGGCCTCCACGGCCGCCTTGGCGATTTCGAAATGGGTGTGATTGGGCGTGGCGATGGAGATGAAATCCACCCGCTCCCCTTCGGGCAGTTGGCTCTCTTTCTCGATGAGCTCCTGGTAGGAGGTGTAGGCCCGCTCGGGCGGGATGCCGTAGTCGGGGGCCGATTCCTTGGCCCGTTGCGGGTCCGATGACAAGGCCCCGGCCACCAGCTCCGCGCGGTTGTCCAGGATGGCCGCCGTGGCGTGCACCCGACCGATGAACGCCCCACGGCCGCCGCCGACCAGGGCCATGCGCAACTTGCGTCCCAGGGGTTCGTTCAGTGCCATGAGCGTGCTCCTTCCAGCCAACGGGAACGGAAACGAGCCGGGCTGCCGGTGATGAGGACAAGTTGCTTTTCTTTTAACAAATCCGCCGCCGGATGCCAGTGGTTGCCCTGCCCGCTTCGGACCGGCCGAGGCTCCGAGTTTGCGCTGGTAACGCCCCGCCGGGAAAGGTAGGATGAGCAGGTGGACAGGGGCTGTGGGTTTCGTTCCCTGTGGCTCGGCCAGGCAGGGGTGCTTTTTTAGAGAGAGGAACCGGCTATGAAAGCAACCGTTCGCGTTTTGTCGTGCCTGGGCTGCGTGCTGGTAGGGCTGGTGGCCGGATGGTTCCTGGCCCTGGAGGTGACACCCCCGGTGGTGGAGGCCACCGCCACCAGCGAGCGGGACGACCTGCTGATCGCCACTGGCCCCATCGACGAAGAGGGCGAGGTGTTGTTCATCCTGGACGCATTGACCGGCGACCTGAAAGCCTACGTGATGCACCCCACGGTGGGCAAGTTCAGCGGTTTTTATCAGGCCAACGTATTGAAGGACCTTCAGATCACCAATCCCAAACGAGCCCGCTTCACCATGGTCACCGGACGACAGCGTTTTCGGCGCGGGCCGGGGGCCTTGCAGCTAGGCGACACGGTCCTTTACGTGGCCGAGTTGAGCACCGGGCGAATGGTGGCCTACGGCTTGCGCTGGAACCGGGCTTATCGCACCTCGGCACGTGGGCCCCAGGACATCCTGATCCCGCTGGACAAACGCCAATTCCGTCAAGTCCAAATCCGCGACTGAGGCATTCGCGGGCGGTGCCTTCGGGCCGAAAAGCTACTCGGACAGGGTTTTCTGCATCCACTGGCGCCAGCGGCGGCGCTGCTCCAGGGTGAGCTGGTTCCAGGCCTGGAGGAACAAAGACAAGCGGTGATACGGCTCCAGGGGTTGCTCGGCTTCTTGCGCCAGCAGGCGGATCGTTTCCTGTTGCCGGGGGGAGAGTGCCAATTGCCGTTGGACCTCCGGCTCCAGCAACAAGGACGGCCCGCCTCGCATGGCCAGTTGCTGTTCCAGGGGAAGCAGCTTGGCCAACTCCTCGCTCAATTCTGACACTTGCTGAGGGTCCACCTGGGCGATTCTCTTTTCCTGGGCCGGAACGGGTTCCAGCGAGCTGGCGGAGCGGGCCAGCCAAAGCCG
>JALSGI010000353.1 GCA_026982835.1 Planctomycetota bacterium
ACGAGCTCCCGGTTGCCCGGAACCGGAGCAACGGCTGCTGCTGTTCCGAAAAACCGCGTGCTCACGCACGCGGCTGGCCGTTGACATTGCATGCTCCGGTGGTTGCTCGGATCCCGCGAAACAGTGGCTCAACACCCCCGCTTAATCTGCTACACTGGGGACCGGATCGGACAGCGTCTTGTACCAGGCAATCGCTTTGGCAGGAAAGCCGCTCGCATGGAACCTTCGCAACCGGATCCCCAGCAACTGGCCCAGTTCTTGCGCCTGCTGCAAGGCTGGGGCGTAAGCCAGTTGCCCCAGGCCGGGGCTGCCTCGCCTGTGCAGCCCCAGCCGCAAGCCCACGCGGCTGCCTCCCCCGGTGCGTCGCTTCATTCCACCCCTGCAGAGGAAACCGTCGTGAATAAGCCTTCTTCGGTCTCTTCCGGTTCTTCTCAAGCCGCCTCCTCCGGCTCGCAGGCCGCGGTGCAGCTTTCGCTCTTAGGGAGCACTCCCGCGCCAGGTGCAAGCGGAGGGCTGTGGGAGGAGCCCCCCCTGCCGCCGGAAAAACGCCCCCAGGCTCTGCAAGAGCTGGCCCAGCAAATCGCCCGCTGCACTCGCTGCCCTGAACCGGTGGCCACCCGCACCCAGACGGTGCCCGGGGTAGGCAATCCCAACGCCCGGCTGTGCTTTCTGGGCGAAGCGCCGGGAGCGGACGAAGACCGGCTGGGGGAGCCGTTCGTGGGCCGGGCCGGGCAGTTGCTCAACCGCATCATCCAGGCCTGCGGCATGAAGCGGGAGGACGTCTATATCTTCAACGTGCTCAAGTGCCGCCCGCCGGGAAACCGCACGCCCACCGAATCCGAAGCGGCCAACTGCTGGCCTTTCCTCCTGCGACAGTTGCAGATCATCCGGCCCGAGTTCATCTGCTGCCTGGGGGCTGTGGCCGCACGCACGCTGCTGAACACCAAGGCCCCCATGGGCCGCCTGCGGGGCAAAGTGCACCTGTTCCAGGGGATCAAGGTGGTGGTCACCTACCACCCGGCCTACCTGCTCCGCAATCCCAACGCCAAGCGGCAGACTTGGGAAGACATGAAACTGCTGCTGCGGGAGATGGGCCTGCCGATCCCGGAACGGAAAGAGGACTGAGGTTTTCCGCAACGTGTGCACGAGGGACGGCGCTCTGCTGCCCGGCGGCCTCCTACCGGAGACTTTTCCGCCGGTGGTGCTTTTGATGCGGCTTTGCCGTACAATGGGAAGGAGTGAGAGCGGTCCTCTTTCGTTGTTGCAAGGGGCTGGAGATGGCCGGGCACGATCCCCAATCCGGTGGCCGAAAACCCACCCAGGTACCGGAGGAGACCCTTGCCGGACAGGAGACAAGTTCGGCACGGGAAACGGCGGCTTTCCAGGAGGTGGACCACTACCAGTTGCAGGAGGTCATCGGCCAGGGGGGGATGGGCGTGGTTTTCCGGGCTTTGGATACTCGGCTGCAGCGCAGGGTGGCCATCAAGGTGCTGAAGCCGGGGCGCGAGGCCAAGCAGGGCTCGCAGGGATACCGCCGCTTTGTAACCGAAGCCCGCATCACCGGGCAGCTGCAACATCCGGGCATCCCCCCGGTGCACGAGTTGGGCGTGCTTTCCGACGGCCGCCCTTTCCTGGCTATGAAGCTGGTGCAGGGGGAAACGCTGCGGGAGTTGCTGCGGCGGCGAAGCGCCCCGTCGGAAGACCTGGCCCGATTCGTGGCCATCTTTGAACAAGTGTGCCATGCAGTGGGCTATGCGCACAGTCAAGGGATCATCCACCGCGACCTGAAGCCGGCTAACGTGATGGTAGGCAGTCATGGGGAAGTGCAAGTGATGGACTGGGGCCTGGCCAAGGTTTTCCAGGGGGGCTCGTCGGAGCTGTTCCCCCCGGGGGACGGCGATCCCTTGGTGGAAAACCTCACCGCCTCGCAGGAGGATTCGGCCGAAGCGGGGATGCCGGAACACCTCCAGCCCACCATCACGCACCTCCCCGGAAGTGCGGAAACCCCCGAGCGAGGCGACTCGGCCACGCGGACCGGGCAAACGCTGGGCACCCCGGCCTACATGGCCCCGGAGCAAGCAGGCGGCGAGATTCACGCCTTGGACGCTCGCTGCGACGTGTTCGGCCTGGGAGCCATTTTGTGCGAAATCCTCACCGGTTCGCCCCCCTACACCGGGGAGGATATGCACCAGGTGCTGTTCAAGGCGTACCGCGCGGAACTGGACGATGCGTTTGAGCGGCTGGAAGCTTGCAGCGCCGAGCCGGAACTGGTGGAGCTGTGCCGCCGGTGCCTGGCTCCCAACAAGCAGGACCGCCCGCAGGACGGCAACCAGGTGGCTCAAGCCGTGGAACGCATCCGCCAGCGAGCCGAACAGCGCGCCCGCGAAGCGGAGCTGGAAAAGACCGAGGCCCTGGTCCGCGAGGCCGAGCAACGCAAGCGCCGCCGGCAGTTGTTTTGGGCCGCCGCCGTGGTGGTGCTGGTGTTGCTGGTGGGAGTGATCGGCACCACCCTGGGCATGCTCCAGGCCCAACGGAACCGCCGCCAGGCGGAAGCCGCCTTGGCCGCCGAGCGCCAGGCCAGGCGCCAGGCGATGGCCGCGCTGCGGTTCATGACCGACGACGCGATCCGGGACGAGATGGCCTCCGGGGGACGACTGCCGACTTCCCGGCGGCGCTACCTGGAAAAAGTGCTGGAATACTACGAGGGCTTTGCCCGGGTGCGCGGAGAACGGGAAGAGGCGCGGGCCATTCGCGCCGAAGGACTTCATCGCGTGGCCGAGCTGCAGTTCTATCTGGGCGAAAACCGGCAAGCCCTGGAGCATCTCAACCGGGCGGCCGAGCTGTACCGGCAACTGGTTCGCGATCATCCCCAAAAGGCCCTGTACCAAGTCCGGCTGGTCAACGTGCTGGACCGTCTTAGCTGGATGCTTTCGCAGGGGGCGGGGCGGTTCGCCCAGGCCGAAAAGCTGGCCCAGGAAACCCTGCAAGTGGCCACCCAGCTGGTACGCAAGTTCCCCGAAGAACCCAAGTACCAGGAAAGCATCGCTTCGGCCCATAACACGCTGGCCCTCGTCTATCACAACACCAACCGGTACGCCGAAGCCCAACGGCACTACCAGCAAGCGATCCAGTACCGGCAACAACTGGTGCAGAAGTTCCCCAAGGTGCCCGAGTACCGCAACAACCTGGCCAGCAGCCACAACAACCTGGGCAACGCCTACCGCAGCACCCGGCAGTATGCCGAGGCCCAACACCATTACCAGCAGGCCATCCAGCTATGGCAGGGGCTGGTGCAGGAGGCGCCGGATGTGCCCCTGTACCGTAACCTGCTGGCCGCCAGTCGTAACAACCTGGGCAACGTGTACCAGCAAACCCGACGCTACGCCCAGGCACAACAGCAGTTCCTGAAGGCCATCGAGCTGAAAGAGACGCTGGCCCAACTGTTCCCCCAGGCCCCCCAGTATCAAAGCTCGCTGGCCAACAGCCACAACAACCTGGGCAACGTGTACCGCAGCATGGGCCGCTACCCGGAAGCGGAGCGGCACTACCGCGAGGCGCTCCATCTGCGAGAAAAACTGGCGGAGCAATACCCTCAGGTGCCCGAATACCGCAGCAGCTTGGCCGGCAGTCACAACAACCTGGGCATGGTCTATCGCAGCACCCGCCGCCACGAGGAAGCCGAACGGCACTACCGCCAGGCTATCCAGTTACGGGAGGAACTGATCCGCAAGTTCCCGGACGTGCCGGAGTACCTTTTCAACCTCTCGGGCAACCATAACAACCTGGGCAACCTTTACCTGGAGACCCGACGCTACCCGGAAGCGGAGCAGCACTACCAGCAAGCCGTCAAGCTGCTAAAGGGCCTGGTGCAGCAGTTCCCTGGTGTGCAGCAGTATCAGAATGCCCTGGCCTCCGGCTACAGCAACTTGGGCAACGTGCTCCTTCGACTCGGCCGGCCCGAGGAGGCCGAACAGCAATTCCACGCTGCGCTGCGACTGCGAGAAGAACTGGCCGCGCGATTCCCCTTGCAGGAAACCCTTCAGAAGGCTCTGGCCAGCAGCCACTACGAGCTGGCAAAGCTGTATTTTGCCACGGGGCGTTTCCCCCAAGCCCACAAACACTACCAGCAAGCCATCCAACTGCGAGAAGCAATGGTGCAACGATCTCCCGAACGGATCGATCTCCACCAAGAGCTGGCCTCGACGCGTTTTTTCTGGTCCATGATGTGCCGGCGTGCCGGTCGGGAACAGGAAGCCGCCCAGGAACTCCAGCAAGCCACCCGCCACTGGCTTGCAGCCGCCGAAAGACTGGATACTCGAAAAATGAGGTTGCTGCGGGTTTCCCTGAACCGGGTCTGCCGCAGGCTGATCGAGGAGAAAAAGTACCAACAACTCCGTCAATTGACCCAACAAGCCCTGGATGCAAGCCAGCGCCTGCTGGCCCGATCCCCCCAAAAACCGGAATACCAAACCCTTCGCCAAACGGCCCTGTTTTTCCACGGGGTCGCCTGCGCCGGTCTGCTCCAGGAAAAAGAGACGATGAACGTGGCGCGCCAGATTGCCCAATCCCCGGGGGACCGGGCCGATCAGCTCTACCACGCCGCCTGCGTGCTGGCCTTGGCCGCCCAAGTGAGCAGCTCGCACGAACAACTGGACGAACAGGCCCAAGACAAGCTTGCCGAAAAGTATGCCGATCGGGCAATGGTCTATCTCCGCCAGGCCATACAACAGGGCTATGCCAACCTGCGCATGCTGGAACGGGATCCGGCTCTGGACGCACTTCGCCAGCGGAAAGATTTCCAGGCTTTGCTTGCCCAGCTGGAGGCCAAGTCCCCCGCCGAAGAAAAGCAACGGCAAAAGAATTGATCCCCCGCCTTCCGGCAGGTAGCCTGCTTCTCCCTGCCGGAGAAAACCGCCTGGGAAAAGATCACGGAGAGGGAGAGGCTCCACCCGGCAGCGGCACCAGGGGGGCCTGGGCCAGCACAAAGCGGCGCTGGCCCTGCCGCGGGCCGAAGTCCACCGTGGCTCGCCGCCGCCGACCCTGGCCCTCCAGTTCCACGATCCGGCCCAGGCCGTACTGCGGGTGCAGCACCATCTGGCCCACGGAAAACCCTTCCGGCAATGCAACCGAGCCGTCCCCCTCTTGCCGCTGGAGCAATTGGGCGGCCGTGGCCAGCGGCAAGGACGAAGCCGGGCCGGGGGGAGAGTCGCCCCGGGCAAAGCCATCCTCTGCGGCTGCGGTTGCCTCGGGGGGATCGGCGGGCGTCGGGGCTTGCGGCTCCTCCGGCTCGCCTGCCGGGAACGCCTCCTCCTGCCGGCTTATCCGGCCGTGGAACACATCACGGAGAGTCTGCATGCTCAGCGGCTCGGCTTCCCAGGAATCGGCACTGTGCCCCCACACCTCCACCTCCTCCAGCGGCAACTCTTGCAAAAACGTGCTGGGCACCGCAGTGGCCGTGCGGCCGCGAAACTCCCGCCGGTCCACCAGCGACAAGCACAGTTGCTCCTTGGCCCGGGTCATGCCCACGAACAACAGCCGCCGCTCTTCCTCCAGTTGCTCTTCCTCGTGCTGGGAAAACTCGTGCGGCAGCAGCCCCTGTTCCACGGCCAGAATCCACACCGCGGGGAATTCCAGCCCCTTGGCCGCATGCAGCGTCATCAGCGAGACGTAATCGGCCTCGGCCTGCCAGCGGTCGGTGTCGTTGACCAGGGCCGTCTGTTCCAGGAACTGGCCCAGACTGCCGGCCCCGTGCAGGCGGTCGAACTCCCGGGCGGCCGTGATCAACTCCTCGATGTTGGAACGGCGCTGCTGGTCCTCTTCGCTTCCGGTGGCGTAGAGGTCCTTGTAGCCGGTCTGTTGCAACACCTGGCGGATGATCGTCTCCACCTCCTGGGAGGCGTACTGGCTCAGGCGCTGGATCAACGCGGCAAAGCCCTCCAGGGCCTTGCGCCCCCGGGTGGAAAGTTCGGGCAGCTGCTGGGCTTCCTGGGCCGCTTGCAGCAGCGGCAGGTGGCGTTGCCGAGCCGCTTGCTGCAACACCTGGAGCGTTCGCCGGCCGATGCCCCGCGGCGGCGTGTTCACCACCCGCAGAAAAGCCACGTCGTCCCGAGGGTTCCACAGCAAGGCCAGGTAGGCCAGCACGTCCTTGACCTCGCGGCGCTGGTAGAACTCCAGCCCGTTGACCACCTGGTACGGCACCCCCCGCTGCCGCAGTGCGTGTTCCAGCGTGCGGGACAGAGCGTTCACGCGGTAAAAGACGGCAAAGTCCCGATACCGCCGCCGGCCCGACTCCACCTGGCACTGCACCCATTGGGCCACCGCTTCGGCCTCGGCCTGTTGATCCGGCAGGCGGAACACCCGCACCGGCTCTCCGGGGGGGTTGTCGGTCTTCAGGCGCTTGGGTTTGCGGAAGCGGTTGTGGGCGATCAAGGAATCGGCCGCCTGGAGAATCCGCCTCGTGGAACGGTAGTTTTGCTCCAGGCGGACGACCCGAGCCTGGGGAAAATCCCGCTCAAACTCCAGGATGTTGCGAATATCGGCCCCCCGCCAGCCGTAGATCGACTGGTCCGGATCGCCAGTCACAGCCAGGTTGGGCTCCTGGCGGCTGAGCAGGCGCACGATCCGGTACTGGGCCAGGTTCGTGTCCTGGTACTCGTCCACCATCAGGTAGCGATAGGTGCGGTCCAGCCGCTGGCGTAGTTCTTCGTCCTGTTGCAGCAGCCGCACGGTATAGACCAGAAGATCGTCGAAATCCACTGCGGCACACTCCAGCAGCCGCTGCTGGTACAGCGGGTAAAGCTCGCCGGCCACGCGATCCAGGGGAGTGCGGTCGTCGTGGTACTCCTCGGGCAGCACCAGCGCGTTTTTGGCCCGGGAAATACGCCAGGCCACCTGCTGCACCGTGACCTGGAACAGCGGCCCGGAGTAGTCCTCCAACACCTGCTTGAGCACCCGCCGGGCATCGTCGGCATCGTAGATGACAAACGGCCGCGGCAGCCCGATCCGCTCCCCGTAGAGCCGCAGCAGATGCGCGCAGAAGCGATGAAACGTGCTGGTCCACACGCGCCGGCCCGGGGCGAGCCGCTCCACGCGGGCGGCCAGCTCGTCGGCCGCCTTGTTGGTGAAGGTCAGTGCGGCGATGGCCCGATCCGGCACCCCTTGCTGCAACAAGTAGGCGATGCGGTGCGAGATCACCCGCGTTTTGCCGCTACCGGGACCGGCCAGGATGAGCAGCGGGCCTTCGGTCGTGCAGACGGCCTGGCGTTGGGCCGGATTGAGCTCTTGCAGCAGGCGCTCTGCGGGGGAAGAAGGGGGCATGGCATGGAAATCCCTTTGAACCGGATGCGATCCGTCCCACTATGCCCCCATCGTATCGTATGCCCGGGGAAAGGAAAACCGCCGGGGCTTCGGTTCACCTGGCCGGGGGCCCCGGATGCCCGCCCCGCCAGCGGTACAGGTAAAGTTGCCGCCCGGCGGCCACGGCCACCACGTTGTGCCGCGGCACGTACACGGCCGACCCGGCATGAAGCGCCCCTACCGGAGGACTGCTCGTGCCTCGCTGCCAGCGGAGCCGTTGCAGGTCCAGGGCCCAGACGCGGATCGGCCGCCTTCTTCCCTCCTGGGCAAACAGAAGCAGCGTGCGATGGCGGGTATCCAGCGCAACCCCTTCCGCAACGACCCCCTGGAGCAGCTCGCCGTTTTGGGCTGGCAACTCCTGCCAGGCGTTGGTCCGGGGATCGTAACGATACACCCGGTTGTGCCAGCCGTATTGCTTCATCAGCTCCAGCATGCGTTCACGGCCAAGCGACTGGCCCGGCCGCCATCCCTGCTTGGGCACCTGGGCCACCAGCAGCACGCCCAACTGCTCGTCATAGACCACGCGGGTGTACTGGGACCGCTTGGGCGGATGGGGGGCTCGCGGAGCCCAGAGACGCTTGCCGGGATGAAACGCAAACGTATCCACCGGCTGGTAGCCGCCGCTTACGGCCAGCAGCCAATCGGCCTGGGGCAGATAAACCAGCCCGCAGTTGGACCCCCAACCCCGGGTGCCCCGGGCGGCCGGCTGGAAACGATCCGCCAGCAGATCGTAGGGTTGCATGCCGCGGGTACCGGCCAGGCCCACGCCGGTCACGCCGCCGACGATCCACACGACCTGCCGCTTCGAATCGTAGCAGAACCCGCGACCGCAGCCGTTGCCGGGGCGGAGCTTTTCGGCCTGCGGCGGCATCCACGGATGGTTGGCCCGACGCAACTGCCACCGGCCCACCTCCATGTCGAACACCACCACCTGGTTGGTGTAGCTGTAGTCCTCGTAGGTTGCTGCCACTGCGCCCAGGCAGCCCCCGATCCAGTAAAGGCAATCGGCCTCCGAGTGGTAGTCGAAACTGGTATCGCCAAAAGAAGGCGTGCGGATACGCGGATCGGCCCATGCGTCTTCCGGCAGTTGAACCAGGGTGCGCTGCCAGGAGCGCAGGGCCGGATCGGCCGGGGGGCGTCCCTGCCGGGCCATTTGTTTCTTTTGTTCCGGAGAAACCACCAGTTGCACTCCCCGCTGCGCCCGGCGATACGCCCGGCCCTGGCCCAGCGTCAAAATCCCTTCCACCGGGTCGAAGCACACCAGCGTTTGGGCCTCGGGGTCCCAGGCGCACACTTCTTGCACGCTGCGGGGAGCGTCGCTCTGGCCGGCGGAAAGCCGTTCCCAGCGGTCGCGTTTGGCGTCGTAGGCCCAGGTGTCGCGCAGACTCGTGCCGTGGCGGTCGTGCCAGGCCAGTTGGCCGTAGCCGGAACGCTCGGTGATGGACTTGCCGCCACTGAGAGCCACCCCGCCGTAGAGAATCAGCCGCTTCTGCCCGGGATGATAGGCAAACGCGGCGTGCCATCGGGCCGGCGGGGCCGGCTGCGGCCGCCGCTGTTGCCAGCGATCACTGCGGGGATCGTAAACCCAAGTCTCGCCCAATGCATTGAAGTAAACGCACAGTCCCGTTTGTTCGTCGTAGGCAAAAGCGGCATGGGGCGTGGGGCGCGGTCCCCCCGAGTGCACTCGGGCGACCCAACGCCGGGAGCGGGGATCGAATTGCCACAGCACGCTTTCCCCCTTGCGCCGTCCCGGCTGGGGAGCAGCCACGATCCGCTTCACCCCCGAGGCGTACACGGCCCGGGTGAGCCCCTGCGGCCCTTGGGCCGAAACGAATCGAAAACGCCGCGTCCGGGGATCCAGCTCCCAGGTGCCCAGGCGCGTGTTGCCGAACCACTCCCGATTCCCTCCCGGGTGCCCGCCGATCAAGTAAACCTTGCCCGTGGGCGGATAGTACACCGCGGCCATTCCTCGGGCCGGCCCGGGCCGATCCGGCGACCACCGCACCTGGCGTGGAAGCCGCACAAAATAGCGTTTCCTCTTGGCATCCCAGCCCCACTGGTCGCAGGGCCACAGCAGCTCCAACTGGCCGCTTTGCGGCCGGTAGAGCCAGCCGGCGTTGGTATAGGTGGGCCAGTAGCCGCCGTAGATCAAAAAGCCCTTCCACGGGGGCACATAGCAAAACGCCGCACCAACTCCTGGCGGAAGCTCCCGGCCCAGCAGGTCCGGGAGCGGGGGAGCCACCTGCTGCCAACCTGTTCCGGCCCGCGCCGTCGCAACGCTGCCAAGACACAACAACCCAACGAAAACCAAGCGATACGCCATGCTGCCCTTGCTCCCGGGGTTCGTATCCGCAGTGCATCCGGGACTTGCAATCTGGCGGTCCCCCTGCGATGCAAGTCCCCTATCACTACTGGAACGAATCCCCGCGGGCGATGTACTCAGATTTTTTCGGCCTCCCTCAGGTCCCAGGCCGCCTGCTGCAAGTCATCCACCAGCCGCAGCAAGATTTCGCGGGTCAGTTGCATGGGCACCTGCTCTTTCACCGCCCCCGGCACGGTGTGCCAGCGGACCAGTTCCATTTGCCCGCCGCGGCGCAGCCACAGCTCGTAGAAGAAGCGGTCGTCCCCTTCCCGGTGCGGCTGGCTGGAACGCATCTGCACCGCACAGGATTCCCCGTCGCACTCGATCACCCGCAGCGGCTCCAGCAGGTAGGTGAGCTGCCGGGCCAGTTGTTCTCCCAGGGCACGCAGCCGTTCCAGCTCCACGCCGGCCAGGCAGGTGGAAGAGACCACCAGCCGCGCCACAGACGCCCCCAGCCGATCCAGCTCGGCAAGTTCCAACTCGGCCTGCTCTCGGGCATCGCTTGCCTGCACCACCACGGGACCGACAAGCGGCAGCGCCAAGGCGGCCAGCTGTTTTTCCACGGCGTGTTTCAGGCTCATAGCACCTCCTCCCTGTCAGGACGTGCCGCCTCGGGAACGATGCCCCCTGGGAGGCGCAATCGGCTTTTTCCCGGGGCGACTTGGATGCTTATTCATGGATGCGTGTTAGTCGTCCTCTTCGTCGCGGCGGATTTTGTTTTTGCCCTTGCTCATGCGGTGCTCGTGCCCGTCGTAGGAAAGCACGCAGAGGCGGTCGTCCACCACGGTCTGGATGTGCACCGGGCGTCGCCAGAGCGTGTGCAGGTTTTGCAGCGTGTCGCGGGCCTCGCGCAAATCCAGCGGCACGCCGTGATACACGTGTTCCAGGAACAGCTCGCCGCGGTTCTTGAAGTTGGCGTCGATCACCTGGATGTGCGGGCGGCCCAGGTTCGTCAACTGGAACAGCAGCCGTTGCTTCACCTTTTTGAACTCGCGGCTTTCGATCTCGTAGTAGTCGGTGTGGTCGTTGTACCGGTAGGAGAAGAGGCGCTGCTGGTGGACGAACTCCGGAGTGAGGAATTCGTCGATGAAGGTGATGTCGTTGTGGATGCGGCGCACCTGGAAGATCTTCTCCCGGCCCAGACCCGCCTCGGTGTTCCAGTGGAGCCGGGTTTGCCAGTCGTCGCAGGCTTCGTACTCCGGGCCGAAGCAGCCGCGGTTCCAGCGGTCCTCGATGTGGCGGAACAGCTCCAGACCCAGCTTGTAGGGGTTGAGCCGCCCCCCGTAGCTGGCCAGCGTACCGGCCGTGTGATCGGCGTAGCAGATCACCTCGCTGGGCTCCAGGCCGTGTCGGGTCATGAGGGTGGTGTGCCAGTAGGTGGCCCAGCCCTCGTTCATGATCTTGGTCTGCCCTTGCGGGGCGAAGTAGTAGGCCTCCTCGCGGATGATGGCCAGCACGTCCAGTTGCCAGGCTTTCAGCGGGGCGTGCTCCAGCAGAAAGAGCATCACGTCCCGTTCCGGCTGCGGGGGAAAACGCTCCTCGGTGTGTTTCTGCTGCAACCGGCGGCGTTCGGCCTCCAGGGCCTCCGGCGGGTTGATGTAGCGGTCCATGTACTCCTTGGCCTGGAATCGCCCCGGCTCCGGCGGCGTCTCTTCCTCCTCGGTGGCCGAGGTTTTCCGGCGCGGCTGTTCCTTGCGTCTCTTAATATGAGGAGAGTAAATATCAATGAGATTCTCAATACTCAGGCAGGCGTCGATGAACGTCTCCACCGTCTCCACGCCGAAGCGGTCCATGTAGCGGCGGATGCGGTTGCCGTGGTTGGCCATCTCGTCCATCATCTTGCGGTTGGTGTGGGCGAACCACTGGTTGTTCTTGAAGAAATCGCAGTGGCCGAACACGTGCGCCATCACCAGCTTGTGATCGGTCAGCGTGTTGGACTGCAACAGGTAGGCGTAGCAGGGATCGTTGTTGATGACCATCTCGTAAATCTTGTGCAGCCCGTAGCGGTAGCTCTTGCTCAGCCGCTCGTACTCCATGCCGAACCGCCAGTGGGGGTAGCGCTTGGGAAACCCGCCGTAAGCGGCAATGGCGTTCATTTGATCGTAATCGACCATCTCGAAAATGGTGGGGAAGAAGTCCAGCCCGTACCCTCGGGCCACTTCTTCCAGGCGGCGCTGCTCCTTGTGCAGCTCTGCCGGCAGGGTTTTGCCGAAGGTGGCCAGCGTCATGGAGGTCGCTCTCCTTGAAGGGCCTGTGCCCCGCGATCGGATCAGCCTTCCAGCGGCTCCACCTGGAACCGGCCGGGCTGGGCCGAGTAGATCATGTCCCAGTGCCGGGGCAGCTCCAGGGCCAGTTGTCGCCGCGCCTGCTGCACGGCATGGCCCGGGTCGGACGCCTCGACGACAATTTTCATAAAACCTAAGCGGACGCAGAACTTTTTAGATTTTAATTTTCGTTTTGCTGAGATCGGGGCGTTCATCACGGAACCTCCTTCGTGCGTGCTTGATGTAAATGATACATTGAGATTTTAGTTACTTCCCCTTTCCTAAAAACGTGCGGATCGAATCGTAAATGGCCTCTTCGTCGGGAATCTGCGAAGTGATCACGTTGTCGTGGTAGGGGACCACGGCGCTTTCCAGCGCCCGCAGGTAGTCGCCGCTGCCGTAGGGGCTTTCCACCTGCCCGTAGCAGAACAGGTTCACCAGCGGGGCGATCTGCTCCCGCAGCAGGCGGATGCTGCGGCGGTTGTCTTCGCCCCAGTTGTCCCCGTCGGAAAACTGGAAGCAGTAGATGTTCCACTGTTCCGGCGGGTAATGCTGCCGGATCAGTTGCAGGCACACTTCATAAGCGGTGCTGATCCGCGTGCCGCCGCTTTCGCGGGTGCGGTAGAAGGTTTCTTCATCGACTTCGCGGGCCAGGGCGTCGTGGATGATGTAACGCCGCTGCACCCCCTCGTATTGCGACTTGATCCAGGTGTCGATCCAGAACGCCTCGGTGCGGACGATCCGCTTCTGGTCGTCGGTCATCGAGCCGGAAACGTCCATCATGTAGATGATGGCCGCGTTGGCGATCGGCTCCCGGGTGACGGTCCAGGAGCGGTAGCGGCGATCCTCGCGGAAGGGGATCACCCGGGGGCGGCGTGGGTCGTAGGTGCCCGAAGCGATCTGCCGCCGCAGCGCCTGCAAGTACGTACGCTTGAAGTGCCGCAGCGACTCCGGCCCGGTCCCCCGGATGGTGTTGTAGCGGTACTTCTCCTCGTGAATGGAGTCCTGCCCCTTGGGCTGGATGCGGGGTAGTTCCAGTTCTTCGGCCATGATCTGGGCCAGTTCCTCCAGCGTGACTTCCACCTCCAGCATGTGTTCGCCCGGCTCGCTTCCGGCCTGGCCGGGGCCATCCTGTTGTCCCTGGCCGGGGCCCAGCGGCGTGCCCACTTCGCCCTCGCCCTGGCCCACGCCGCCGGAGCCTTTCTCCCCGTAGCGGAAGTGTGGCACGTCCAGCTGCGGCACGGGAATGCTGATCAGCTGCTTCCCCTTGCGGCCGATCAGCTCCCCCTGCGACATGTACTTGCGCAGGTTCTGGCGGATCTTCCCCCGCACGATCTGGCGAAACCGGTGATGGTCCTGTTCGATCTGGAGCACGGGCGGACTCCTTGGGGTTGGCTGCTGTGCCGGTGTTGCCCGGAACCGCCGCGGCGCGCAGCATGAACCGGGGGGCGGCCCTCTGTGGGGCCGAGGCCGGGGGGCTAGTCGGACGACTTGCTGTCGCCGCGAGCGAAGATGCTGGCCACGTAGTGCAGCACGTCGGTGGCGCTTTCTTCGTCGTAGCCGTAGTCGCGGATCAAGCGGGCCTTGACCACGTCGATCTTGGCCTGGGTCTCCGCGTCCACCACGTTGGACACCAGCGAAGTGAGCTTGATCGTGTCCTTCTGGTCCTCGAACAGCTTCAGCTCCAGGGCCTTGTGCAGCCGTTCGTTGGTCTTGTAGTCGAACCGTTTGCCTTCCAGGGCCAGGGCGCCGATGTAGTTCATAATCTCCCGGCGGAAGTCGTCCTTGCGACTTTCGGGAATGTCGATCTTCTCCTCGATGGAGCGCATCAGCCGCTCGTCCGGCTCCTCGTACTGGCCGGTGAACGGGTTCTTCACCTTCTCGTGCTGCGTGTAGGCCTTGACGTTGTCGATGTAGTTGGCGCAGAGCCGGGCCAGGGCCTCCTCGTCGGCGGCAATGGCCCGCTGCACCTCGTTCTTGACAATATTTTCGTATTCTTCGCGTACCACGTTGATCAACTCCCGGTAGTGGGCACGGGTTTCCTCGTCGTTGATGAGACTGTGGTGTTTCAAACCGGCCTCCAGTTCGTTGAGCACCATGAAGGGGTTGACGCTTTTGGCCTCCGGGTGGGCCACCAGGGCGTTTGAGATTTTGTCCTGCACGTAACGCGGCGAAATGCCGTGCATGCCCTCGTTGGCCGCTTCGTCCTTGAGTTCCTTGATGTTGTCTTCGGTAAATCCAGGAAGCGTCTTGCCGTTGTAGAGTTTGAGTTTTTGCATCAAGGTCAAGTTGGCGTTCTTAGGCTCTTCCAGCCGGGTGAGCACTGCCCACATGGCGGCCATCTCAATCGTGTGCGGGGCGATGTGCTTGCCTTGCACTTTTTGATTGTTGAAGTCCTTTTCATAAATCTTGATCTCATCGTCCAGCCGGGTTACGTAGGGGATGTCGATCTTGATCGTCCGGTCGCGCAGCGCCTCCATGAACTCGTTGTTCTGCAAGCGGCGGTACTCCGGCTCGTTGGTGTGACCGATGATCACCTCGTCGATGTCGGTCTGGGGGAACTTCTTGGGCTTGATCTTGTGCTCCTGGCTGGCTCCCAGCAGGTCGTAGAGGAAGGCCACATCGAGCTTGAGCACCTCGATAAACTCGATGATGCCGCGGTTGGCCACGTTGAATTCGCCGTCGAAGTTGAACGCCCGCGGGTCGCTGTCGCGGCCGTACTCGGCGATCTTGCGGTAGTTGAGATCGCCGGTCAGCTCGGTGGAATCCTGGTTCTTTTCGTCCTTGGGCTGGAAAGTGCCGATGCCGATGCGGTCTTTTTCGGAAAGGATGAGCCGCTTGACGCGCACGTCCTGCACCACCCGCGACCAGTCGCCCCCGTAGCGCTGCAGACGCTCGTTGTACATGAAGCGGCAAAAAGGGCACAGCTCCCGTTGGATCTTCACGCGGAACTGGTCGCCGTTGCGGTCGGCGTTGAGGCGGTCCTCCACCTGCTTTCGGAACCGATGCGGCACCAGGTTCAGCGGCTCTTCGTGCATGGGGCACCAGTGGATCTGTTGCGGGTCGTCCGGATCGACCCAGCCCAGGGTGAACAGCGCCCCGGCGTCGGTCTGGGAATAGCGTTCCAGTCCCTTTTTGAGCAGGCGGACGATGGTGCTTTTGCTGCTCCCTACGGGCCCGTGCAGCAGCAGCACGCGGCGTTCCACGCCGTAGCCCTTGGCGGCGCTTTTGAGCGTGTTGACCAGCACGGCCAGGGGGTCGTCCAGGCCAAAGACGGCGTCCTGGCCGCCGCCGTCGGGATCGTCGAAGAAGCGGTAGTGATATTTTTTCTCTCGGCCGCGCTTGTACTCCTCCACGCCGTAGGAAAGGATCATGTCATAGACGCGCTGGAAAGCGTTTCGGGTCACTTCCGGGCGCGCAGCCACGATATCCAGGTACTCCTGGAAGGAGCCCTGCCAGTTTTTTTTGCGGAATTGTTCCAGGTCCTGTTGTTGGGCGATCAGCTCGATGATGTCCGAACCGCGCATGGTAAACCTCGCAAGCAAAAGGAACTAGGCTGTCCGGGTAGAGTTTAAGGGGCATGGCTTGCGCGCAGCCCTTTCCCGAACGGCCTGGGGTGTTTCTCAGAATGCCCATGGCGGCAGAAACGCTAGCCCACGGCGCTTTCTCCACGGGTCCGGTGTCCCCGGCGCAGCGTCATCCCCGGGCGCTGGAGCACCGGAAGTCATCGACAGAGGATCCAACAAGCAACGGCCTTGGCTGGCGTTTCCGCCAGGGATCTGTTGCCAAAGAGCAAAGAGCTGGGGGGAGGACAGTTGCCTCGGGTGCCCCTGGTGTCTGCTCCCCGGGGGGTCCCACTATTCAAGTATCGTTCGCAGGGGGGCCCCAGGCAAGACCAACTTGAGGAAGGGGAGTCGGGAGTAGGAGAAAGTGCGTTTGCAACCCTTTTGTTATCAAGAGGTTGGAAAAAACACTCCCGAATGCCTGCTGCTGAGGCATACTCCCCACGCCTGGGGGGAAACCCGTGTTCACTCCTCGGCCGCCTCCTGGCCCAAGGCCCGCTTCACGCTCTCCAGCAGCCGGTCCATGGCAAAGGGTTTGCGGATGTAGTCCGACACGCTGAGCATCTCGGCGTAGGCCTTGTGGCGGCTGCCCTCGTTGGCCGTGATCATAATCACCGGCAGGATGCGGTCATCCGGTTGGTTCCGCCGCAGGCGCTCCAGCACCAGGAAGCCGCTGCGTTTGGGCATCATCATGTCCAGGATGACCAGGTCGGGCGATTCCCGCTCGGCCATGGCCAGTCCCTGGTTACCGTCTCGGGCCACCAGCACTTCGTAGCCACGAGCCTGGAGAGCCATGCGGATCGACTCGACGATCTCCGGGTCGTCGTCCACGACCAGGATACGGCGCGGGGTGGTTTCGGTTTCCTGGGCGGCGGTTCGGCTGCTGGTGCGTTTGGCCATGGTTTCCACTCCCCTGGTGTGGAGTCTATCCGTCGGTGCGAATACCGTCAGGCAGGAACCCGGCGGGGGGATGGATAGCAAGATCTTCTTCTGGCCTCTAGTATGTAAAAACGATGCCGGGAATGCCACCCACCCGAATGTAGAATCCCCGGCCGTTTCCCCCCTGCCGGAGCCTCGCCCATGCCCCCCGTGCTGGCTTGCACCTTGCCTGCCCGATGGCTGGAACAATCATCCCAGTGGGCCTGCGTGCCCCGGCGCCTGGGCCTGGAAAACGTGCAGCTGCTGGTGGGTTGGGGAGGGGGCGTTGCGTCCTGGGACCGGGCGTTTTCCTGCATGCAGCTTCTGCAACAGCAAGGCTTGCGGCCTGTTTCCTTGTGGCTCAAACCGGACGAGGGGGTTCCTCCTCTTACCCCCGGAGAGCTGGCCCGGTTACTCGAACTGCTTCGGCAGCAGGTGCGGTGGCTGGTGCTTCCGGCCGGGGTGCTGCCTGGCTGGGAACAGGTGGAACAGGAGGCAGCGGCCCCGGCGTGGTCCGGCCCGGCTCAAGCCGCGCTGGACCGCCTGGAGGAGCTTTTCTGTAGCCAGAAGGTGGAGGTGCTGCTGGACGTGGCCCATCCCCTGACTGAAAACCCCAAGGCCACAGCCGGTGTCCTGGCCCGCTGGAACAACCCCAAAGTGCGGCTGTGGCTGGACCTGGGGGCCCAAGCCCTGCGGTTTCCTTATTCGCAGGTGGAGGTAGCCCTGCAGCGGTGGTTTGGGCAGCTGGGCGGGGTGGGGCTGCGGGATGCGGTGCCGGAGATGCCGCTTGCCTGGACGCCTTCGCCGGGCCAGGGCGGGGAGATCGACTTTGCCCGCTGCTGGCAGATTCTTTCCGCCGGAGGGTTCCAGGGGCTGGCCAGCGTGATCCAGGGGCGTCGCCGCGGCTGGCGGCGAGAGCTTACGCCCCAGCAGTGGGAAGCGGAACTGCGCGAAGGACTGGAGCATCTTCGCCACTGTGGCTGGCCGGTGGATGTGCTGTCCTGCGGGAGCTGAGGCCGGCGGCTGGCCGGTTGCGAACAAAAATCGACGTTTGTTCTCGCACAAGCGAGCCGCGAGTGTCAACTCGCGGAGCAAGTTCGTAAATCGACATGATTTTGCCGATTTTCCTCCGGAAGCTTACACCCCCGGCTCGCCACGCCCTCCAAGCCCCCAAGCCTCCACGCTCCCGGTGCGGAAGCACCCTCCCACGACCCAAGACTCTCTCCCCCGTGTCAAATCAGGCAAGAGCTGCGGACCCTGCTGGTCGATGAAACAAACAGGGGCTTTCCGCTGCCGATCCGCTTGCTGCCGAGGGGGGTGTGGTGAACAGGTCGATTGCCTGCGGGATGGTGCTGGTTTTGCTGCTGGCCGGCGGCTGCCGGCGGCCGTCGGCCTCTTCGCCGGAGCCGGAGCCGCTTTACCACTTGCCGCTGCTGAAGCAGAGCCGCGATCCCAAGCTGCGGGAGCATTTTCAGCGTCTAAGCCGCCGGGGCGAGCTCCCCTGGCAACTGCGTGATGTGCCGGTGCCTCCGGCCGAGAACGCCGCCGAGGAGCTGGCCCAGTTGTTCCCCACCCAAAAACCCCAGCAAGTGTTCGATTCCCTGGCGGGTTTCTTTCCGGCCTCGCCGCTGCTGGAAGACGCCTTGCGGCTGGAGCAGGCGGCCGCTCAGGTACGCCGCTGGCAAGAGCAGTTGCAGCGTGCCCGGCGGGCCATGCTTCGGCCCCGCTGCGTGTTTGCCATCCCATACGATAAGTGCCTGGAGGCGGAGTTGAGTTTTATTTATCGCGTCCGGGCGGCGGCTCGCCTGGCGGTATTGCAAGCCGTGGAGGCTGCAGCGGGCCAGCGTCCCGAGGAAGCCCTGGACCACCTGCTGCTGGCCCTGCGCCTGGCCGCCGCGCTGCAAGGGCACAAGCATCCCGTGGTGCAGCTGCAAGCGGCCCTGGCCCGAGCCGAAGCCCTCGAAGCGCTTCAGGGCGTGCTGAGTCGCTTTTCCTGGTCGTCGGGCCAGCTGGGGCGGGTGCTGGATGTGCTGCAACGGGCCAAAGCCGACTTACCCAGCGATGCCCAAGCCTGGGTGGTGGATCGCACGCTGGGGTTGCACTTTTACGAGCTGCTGCGGGCCGGGGCGTGGAACCAGATCATTACGCCAAAGGACCTGGACCGCCTGGGTACTCAACTGGCCCAGCGGCTCCGCTTCGCCACCCAGGCCACACTTCAGCAGGACGAGGCCTATTACCTGGACGCGATGGAGCAACTGATTGCCTTGGCGGCCAGGCCTTATCACCAGCGGCGAGCCGACCTTACCCGGCTGGAGAAAAAGTGGCGTGCCGATGCCCAACGCTACCCGGCCGCGGCCGTGCTGTTGCTGCCCGACGTGCTGCCGGGCATGGCTCAACAGGCCTTGGATCGAGCCCGACTTCAGGGGTGGATTCTGGGCTTGCAACAGGCCCTGGGTCGGGAGGGACCGCAGGTGGTGCTTTCTCCGTTTACGGGCCGCCCCTACCAGATCATCCAGCGCCAGCGCTACCTGGTGGTGCTGGGCACGGGGGCCGCCCCGGGCCAGCCGGAGGTGCCAATCCTGGTCCCGAAACTGTCTGTCAGGTAAACCGATGTCCCAGGAAAACCAAGTGCCACATGTTCAGGCGGCATGGAGCAAGCTGGCGGTGATAGCTGAAGGGAACCTCGTGGCAAGATGCTCCAGAACTCGCAAGAGATTGGAGAGTGCGCCATCCCAAGGCGAGGCTCGCCCTCTGGCCGCCAGCGAATGCGTGCCGGGGAGGGGCGGTGAGCATAATCTCCCGGCTGGAACGCGGCTCCCAACACCTTCATATTTTGTCGAAGGTTACGGATGTTTTCCAGAAAAAGAGCTATAGGAAAAGATTTATATGTCGTTAAGTTCAGGAAATGGATTAAAAAAATCGACAAGAGAATGGATGCCGTAATACTTCCATCTTCCGAATTCTTTTTCAGCGTAAACTAAATAACTCCACACCCATCCGGAAGCGGAGGGCAATTGATCTGGAAACAAAAACATGGCTTGGTGTAGGGTTCGCAGTTGTTTTTCCAGGAAACCCTTTAGGAGCACCAAGCCATGAACCGCAATTTCGCTTCTCGGTCAGCGCCGAGACGGTTCGCCGCTGGCTGCACGCGGAGCGGATCGTCTGGCCGCGGCCGCGGCCGGTCGTGGGTCAGCGTGATCCGGAATATGAGCAAAAACTGCAGGAAATTCGGCAGTTGTTGGCCTCGCTGCCGCCTGAGGAGACGGCCGTCTTTCAAGATGAGGTCAGTCCTAATTTCACTCTCAACATAAGTCTTAATATAAATATCAGACTAAATGTCAATACCAATATCAATATCAACATCAATCCGAAGATCGGCTCGATGTGGATGCGTCAAGGCCAGCAGGCCGAGGTGGAAACCCCAGGCGACAACATCAAGCGGCATCTGGCCGGGAGCCTGCACTGGCGGACAGGCCGCCTGCTGGTCAGCCGGCCGGGCACCCGGCGGGACGCCCGATTGTTTGTTGAGCATCTGCATGACCTGCGTCGTTGGCTGCGTCGCTATCGGCGCATTCACGTCATCTGCGATAACGCTCGGTTTCACGACAGTCGCCTGGT
>JALSGI010000354.1 GCA_026982835.1 Planctomycetota bacterium
GCACCGGCGTGGTGCGGCAATGGTTCCGCCGTTCCGGACTGCCGGAACAGATGCTGGAGCCGTTTGAACTGAACGAGCAGGACCTGGCCGAACGCCCCTTGCGGCAAGCGGCCGTATGGTCGGCCATTTTTCCGTTCATGTTGCTGATCTGGGGGCTCACCGGGGCCTTCTATCCGGCCATTGATCTATGTGCCGGGGAAAAAGAACGCGGCACGCTGGAAACCCTGCTCTGTAGCCCAGCCCGGCGCAGCGAGATCGTCTGGGGCAAGCTGCTTACGGTGATGCTCTTCAGCGTGCTGACCGTGGTGCTCAACCTGGCCAGTGTGGCGCTGACCGGGGCGGTGGTGGTGGGCCAGGTGCCCGAGGCGCTTCGGGCCGTGGGCCCTCCGCCCCCGGCGGCCGTGGCCTGGGTGCTGCTGGCCCTGTTGCCCGTGGCCGCGCTGTTCAGCGCCTTGTGCCTGGCCCTGGCCGCCTTTGCCCGAAGCAGCAAAGAGGGCCAATACTACCTCATGCCGCTGTTCCTGGTGGCGCTGCCGCTGGTGATCCTGCCCATGTCCCCCGGCGTGGAGCTGACGCTGGGTAGCGCGTTGATTCCCGTCTCGGGCATCGTGCTTTTGCTGCGGGCGGCCATCGAGGGGGATTACGCCCAGGCGGCCCGCTACCTGCTCCCCGTGGTGGCCGTCACCGGCGTGTGCGTGTGGCTGGCGGTGCGTTGGGCCGTGGACCAGTTCAACCGCGAAACCGTGCTGTTCCGCGAAGGCGAGCGGCTCCAGTTGGGCCTGTGGCTGCGGCACCTGCTGCGGGACCGGGACGAAACGCCCTCGGTGGCCGCGGCGCTGCTGTGTGCCGTGCTCATTCTGCTGGTGAAGTTCTTTCTGGGTGTGGCCATCACCGTGCGTGGGGCCTCGGTGCCGGTGATGGTCGTCACCGTGCAACTGGTGGCCGTGCTGCTTCCGGCGGGGCTGATGACCGTGCTGTTTACCCGCAGCCCACGAAAAACCCTGCTACTGCAACTGCCCCGGCCGGCTGCGGTGCCTATGGCGGTGGTGCTGGCCGTGGTGCTGCACCCGGTGGTGGCCTCCTTGGCCCAGGTGGTACAAACCCTCTATCCGTTGAGCCCGGAGATGAAACAGGCGGCCCAGGCCATGCTGGAACAGGTGCCGCCGGGGGTTCAGCGCCTGATGCTGCTGGCCTTGCTGCCGGCGGTGTGCGAGGAGCTGGCGTTTCGGGGGTTTGTGCTTTCGGGCCTTCGGCACATGGGGCATCGCCGCCTGGCCGTGGTGCTTTGTGCCCTGTTGTTCGGCATGATCCACGCCGTGGTGCAGCAGGCGATGGTGGCCGCAGTGGTGGGAGTGGTGTTGGGCTACATCGCCGTGCGTGGCCGCAGCTTGCTGGTGCCGGTGCTGTTCCACCTGGTACACAACGCCCTGTCGCTTTCGCACCAGCAGCTGGCCGCCTGGTGGCAACAAGTGGGCGGGCCGGCCTGGCTGGCCCAGGTCACGTCCGAGGGGGAGCTTCAGTTCGGCACGCCGGTGGTGCTTGCCAGCGGGCTTCTGTCCGCGGGCGTGCTCTGGTGGTGGCGCAGGCAGCCGGTGGAGCCGACGCCCGAGGAAGAGCTGCTGGAAGCCCTGGAACGCCAGGAAGAAGTCGTCTCCCAACCGGCATGAGGGGGGCTTGGGTCTTGGGGCGTGGGTAAAGAGCCCCCCGCGTAGTACGTGTTTAGTGTGCTAGCACAAGCCGAAGCGTTTCCAGAGCAAAAGTTGATTTTTGTCCGGCGAGCCCCGGGCTTTAGCCCGGGGAGAGCCGGATAAGTGCATTGCGCTATTTTTCTCCGCTGGCTGAAGCCAGCGGCTCGCCATTTGCAAGAAAAAACGCTTATTCTCTCCTAGCATGGAAGCGCCAAACCAAGTGATGTGCCAGCTGGCTAAACACGTACAAAGCCGGGGGCTCGCCAAAGCGAGAAAAAACGCCGACTCACACACCGGCGGCGAGCCGCGCCCGTGAGCCCGCGGAGGAGCCCCTATCCCGACTCCTCTTCCGGCGTGTACCCGTACCGCTGGAAGTAGAAGGCCCAGGCCCGGTCGATCCGCCTTTTGAGCCGGGGCTCCAGCCAGTGGGGGTTCTTCCGGTAACCGCGCATGCTTTCCAGGTAGCGTTCCACGTGGGGAAGCGCCACGTCGAAGGGACCCAGCTCCAGTTGCTCGTAGATTTGCTGGAGATGGACCAGCGGATCCTGCACCAGTTCCTCGAACCGCAGGTGGATCAGCCGGTTTTCCGGGATGTGTTCTGCGGCGGCATGAAAGGCCCGGTACATCCGCGGACACATCTCCAGCACCAGATCTTCCAAACGATCCTGCCAGCGAGGCCAGTGCAAGGCCTCCACCTCGGCCATCCGCTGCAGCATGTTCATCGTGGAGCGGAACAGGTGGTACGGGTGCCGCACCAGGTGAATGAAGCGGGCCTGGGGAAACATTTCCCGTAGCAGCGCTACCCGGGCCGTGTGGGTGGGGGACTTGAGCACCACCCGCTTGTCCGTCCCGTAGCTGACGGCCACGAGAAACTCCCGCAGCTTGCGCTGCCAGCGTCGGCGTTGGGCGGGCGAGAGTGGCTGCATGTCCAGGTAGTCCAGCCGGGGGGGATGGTTGGGGAAGGCAAACATCCAGTACGGCGACGGCTCGCCCAGGGCGCACAAGGCGAACTCGTCCTCCTGCGGGCGGTCCCAACCAAAGGGAACATTGTCCATCGGGCGGCGCTGCGGCAGGAGGAAGCCGGTCCAACGGGGGACAAACCCCTGGGTGAGCAGAAAGTGGGAGGGGACGAAACACTGGTACGTGGTGGGATAGGTGTGCCGGGGATCCACGCTCAGCAGTTCGTGCAGCAGCGTGGTGCCGCAACGCCAGTGCCCCACGATGAAAAGAGGTGGTTGCGGCAACTGGGTCCGGCGAAGCCGGTGCCCGTAAACCAGCTGCTGCAGCACCCCCAGGGCCGAGTGACCAATGCTGCACATGGTGATGATCGTGGCGGCAGGCCAGCGATACGGGCTGATACAGAACCGGTGAGCCGCAAGCATCCGCATCCAGGCACTGAACTGGAAACCATGCCACACGCGCGGGTGCCACCAGCGATCCTGGTAGGGGGGGTCCCCCACAGCAATTACCTTCTCTTGCACGAACGTCATGAAAGCCATCTTCCTTAGGCCCGCATG
>JALSGI010000355.1 GCA_026982835.1 Planctomycetota bacterium
ACGAGCATCTCGTGATAGTCTTCCTCCAGCACCCCCTCGCGGTGGCCGCGGGAGACGATCGTGCGCAGTTCTTCCTCGAAGGTGTCTTCCGAGGGCTTGGGGCGTTCGCGGCCGGCCAGGCGATGCACAATCACGTCCACAAACTCACCCAGGGCCACCAGCGGTGCCATCACCCGGTGGATGAGCCACAGCAGGTGCCAGAAATGATACACGAACCAGGCGGCCCCCAGCCGGGTAAGCGTGCGAGGCAGCCACAGTTGGAACACCAGAAACACCAACACCACGGCGGCAAACACGACCGCGGTGGTTCCGAAGGTGGGACGGCCCCCCGGAGCAAAACGCACCAGGGCCCAGGCCACACCCAGCAGCACCCAGGCCACGGTGGCTAGCGCTTGCAAGGACTCCACGCCCAGGGCCACCTGGTCGTCGTAGGCCAGGATGTCGCGGAACCGCCGCTTGTCCTCGTGGCGGCGGCACACTTCCTCCAGCTCCCGCCGGGAAAACTGCTGCAACGCCCGGCGCCCCCAGGCGGCCAGAAACGACAAGGCCAAAGCCACCACCGCCATGCCGAAATAGCCCGGATCACTCACGATCCATCCCTCCGCACCGAGGATGCTGCCGACGCCGAGGCACCGGCACGTGGCAACCGGGACCGAAAACGCTCCAGGTACTGCCGCTGGCGGACTTCCATTTCCTGCCGGGCCTGGGGGTCGGCGTCGTCGTACCCGACCAGGTGCAGCGCCCCGTGGATGACGTAGAGCAAGAGCTCTTCTTCCGGGGTGAGTTGAAACTGGGCCGCCTGCTGGCAGGCCATCTGGGCGCTGACCACGATCTCGCCTTCCAGGGCGTGATCGGAACTCTCCAGGGGGAAGGTGATGCAGTCGGTGGGCCAGTCGTGGTTCAGAAAGCGGCGGTTGAGCTGCTGGATTGCGGCGTTGTCCACCAGCAGCAGATTCACCTGGGCCAGGGCCACGCCGTGATCGGCCAGCACGGCCTGAACGGCCTGGCGCAGCAACGGCTCGGGGATGTGGAGGTGCCGTTGCCGATTGAGCACCTGCACGCGGAGTGTGGCGGACCTGGGAACCTCTTCTTCGGACATGGCTAAGCCTTTTGCGAACGGACCAGCGAGGGGGTCGGATCGGCGGCGCTGCCGGAAGGAGAATCGGCAGGCGGCTCCGCGGGGAGCGACTCATCGGGCGTTTCCGCTGCCGCGGGAGTGGCCCGGGGCGGTTCCTGCCGCGGCGGGGTTTCCGGCTCCTGGCCCGGATACTTCACCCGCCCGTGGTACATCGCCACCAGCGCCTTGACCAGGGAGGCTTTGATTATGTCCAGTTGGCGCAGGGTCAAGTCGCACTCGTCGAACTGGCCGTCCTGGAGTTTTTCGGCGGCGATGGTTTCCACCAGGGTGGCCAGCTGGGCCGGGGTGGGGTCTTTGAGGGTGCGGCTGGAGCTTTCTACCGCGTCGGCCAGCATCAAGATGGCCGCTTCCCGGGTCTGGGGCTTGGGGCCCGGGTAGCGGTACTCCTCCTCCAGCACGGTCTCCTCGCCCTCTTTGGCCCGGCGGCAAGCCCGGTCGTAGAAAAACCGCACCAGCGTGGTACCGTGGTGCTGGCGGATCAGGTCGATGATCGGCTCGGGCAGTCCGTACTGCTGGGCCAGCTCCACGCCGTCGCGCACGTGGGCGATGATGGCCAGCGTGCTCACCTTGGGGGCCAGGGAGTCGTGGCAGTTGGGCGTGCCCCGCTGTTGGTTTTCGATAAAGTATTTCGGTTCGACCATCTTGCCCACGTCGTGGAAGTAGGCTCCCACGCGCACCAGCAGTCCGCGGGCTCCCACTGACTCGGCCGCCGCTTCGGCCAGGGCGGCCACATGGATGGAGTGGTTGTAGGTGCCCGGGGCTCGCTGGACGAGCTGCTGCAACAGGGGATGGGAGTTATCGCCCAGCTCCAGCAGCTTCAGGTCCGTCAGCACGTCGAAAGTGCGTTCGATCAGGGGCAGCAGCCCGGTGAGCAAAAACCCGGCCGCCAGCGGAGCCAGCGCGGCGTGCATGGCCCGAGTGAGCAGAAAGCGATCCAAGGGGGCGTACTCCACTACGGCCACCAGCAGGGTGATCACCACCGCCACCACGGCGGCGACCAGGGAGATTTGCAGCAACCGCATGCGGCTGCGCACCTGACCCAGCAACAGCACCACCGTGCCGGTCACGCCCAGCAACAGCAGCAACTCCCCGGTCGAAGTGGCCAACCCCAGCATGATCAACGCACTACAGCTCAAGGCCACGATCAACCCGAACTGCCGACCAAAGGTGAGCGTGGCAATCACCACCGCCACCAGCACCGGCACCAGCTCGGCCCGCCACGGATCGGCGTAAAGATACACCGCCGCCGGAATGGCCAGGGCCACCACGGCCAGAAAGGCCAGGTAGCGGGACCAGGTTTTCCACAGCCCCGGACAACGGCGAACCGCATATCCGGCCACCAGCACCAGCACCCCCAACACGCAGCCCAGCAGGCCAACGATGCGGGGCCAAATCGCTCCTTGCTTGCGGAGCTGGGCCACCCAGGCCCGGTGCTCGGTCCGAAGCAGCTCCAGGTTCTGCTCGGTCAGGGGCTGCAGGGCGGGGGCGAGTAGTTGGCCGGGCTGGTAGTGGACCACCTTGGGTTGGACCTGCCGGGCGGCCGCCTGTTCCAGCCGCAGCGTTTCGGCCCGATCCAGCGATAAGGTCTCCACCAACCGGTGCCGCAGAAAAGCAAACAGCGCATCGCCCAAGGGACCCAGGGCGGGATCGCTTTTCAGTTGCCGGTGCAGCCAGGAGCCTTCCTGGCTCTGCTGGCCGATCAGCACCAGGGAGACCGGCACGCGTTGTCTTGTTCCCTGGGCGTCCAGCACGTACACCTCGCTGCGGTTGGCCCCCTGGTGTTGCAGGCTGTGCAGCAATCCTTGTCGTTCCAGCGGCTGCAGGGCTGCGGCCAGGGCTTTTTCCAGCGACCCGGCTTTTTGGGCCGCCTGGAGCAACTGCTGGCGGAATTGCTCGAAGCGTTCCTCTTGCTGTTCCCGGGTCGGCGCCTCCTGCGGCCTGGCCTGCGGGTGCAATTGGAACTCGTTCCAGAGCGTGACCGGCACTTCCTCCCAACTGTTGGCGTCGGCCAGTTGCCGTAGCTTGTGCAGCAACTCCTGCCGCAGATGCACCAGCGGCTGGGCCT
>JALSGI010000356.1 GCA_026982835.1 Planctomycetota bacterium
CTTGCTTTGATTCTTGCAACGGCGAGCCGCGCGCCGTCAGCCGGCGGTTGGCCAGCGTAGCATCGGCCACAAACGGTAGCAACCGCGTGCTCACGCACGTGGCTCGCCGGAAAAAATCAACTCTTTTGCTCTGGGGGCGCTCCGTCTTGTGCTGGCACGCTAAACACGTACGAAGCCCGGGGCTGGCCGAGTCAAAGCAACCGCCGACTCGGTCACCACCAGCAAGCTGCCCGCTCCCCTTGGCGGAGAAGGACAACCCCGCCCCCTACGGAGCCACCAGGGGGAGCCGCTGATCGCTCCGCGGCAGGATACGGAGCCCCAGGTCGTCCTGGGCCTTTAAGCTGCTGGGACGCCCTCGGTCGTCCACACCGTTTCGCCCCACGCTGTAGAGCACATAGCCTTCTCCTTCGCGGCGGTAAATGAGTGTTTGGCCCGGGGCGAACAAGTCCACCGGCACCCGCGGCAATAGCTCCGGCACCAGTTCCTCTAGCCGCTCCGGATACCGGCCGCACCGGGCTCGATACACGGCCAGTGCCAGGCCGGTCTCTACTAGCAGGTGGTACTGGCGGATTTCAAGCTCTTTTTCTTTGATGCGAGGGATTCCGGAGGTGAACAGGAGCGCCAACTGGCGGACGACCAGCTCGCTGCGCACCGTGCGATTCAACAGGGCCGCAGCCTGGCGGAGCGGATGGTGGATCATGTGTTCGGCTTCGGTTTCCCAGGCGGAAAACTCGTTCCGGAGGCGAACCAGCGGATCGCCTCGCGTCAGTTGCACCAGCCGGTCGTAGTGCTGGTTGAACCGCCGCAGCATGAGGTTTACGTCCAGGCTGCTCAGGGGACTCCACAGCTTGAAGGAATACTGCAAGTCTTTCCGCTGCGAAGGACTTATCCGCCGGAGATCGAGCACAACTCCCAGCCCGAGGAATCGTTCTCCCCACTGAAGCACCTCGGCCAGATCGGCTGCCGGAGGCAATTGCCGCCACTGCTCCAGCCATGCCCGGGCGGTGGCTTCGTCCGTTTGGGTCCGGGTCAGAAGGAGTAGCGCTGCCTGGGTAGCCGTTTTCTCAGCAGCGTAGCCGATCAGCACCGGAACCAGGAACCCATCCTGTTGCAGTAGGCGGCCCAGCCGTTTTACCGTCATCAGGTCCAGCCAGGCTTCTTCCACCCGGCCGTGCCCCAGGTGGAGCATGGCCCGCAAGGCCAGATCGTTGATTACTCCCCGCAGCGACTGCTGAAATGCAAGGTCGGCCTCGATGAGAGAATGTGC
Source organism: Planctomycetota bacterium (assembly GCA_026982835.1). Lineage (GTDB taxonomy): Bacteria > Planctomycetota > Planctomycetia > Pirellulales > S012-138 > S012-138. The sequence continues at coordinate 1,268 of JALSGI010000356.1, forward strand.
CGGCTGAGCGATCACGGGCATGAAGAACCGTGGCCGCAGCGATGCCCGGCGTACTAACTCCAGCGGGCGGCGGTTGGCTTCGTCTTCCAGTATTTGAACCAGCAGCGGCGCCTCCTGGCGGCGCCAGGGCCGTTGCCGCAATTGCTTCGCGACTTCGGACCACGCTTCCAACTTTTGGGGTTGGCGCTGGAATCGCTCCTGGAGCGCTTGCGGCACCGAAACGAAATACTCCCCTTGCTCCTCCAACGGCCGCATCCCCAGGCGGCGATACACCCACGCAGGCAACGCAAATCCGTCAGGCCGGGGGCCCAGGGCCTTGAGCAGCAGCACCACCGCGTTGTTTTCCGGGGTCACTCCCTGGCTCAAGTGGCGATTGAGCCAGGCCGCGTAGTCGGGCAAGCCCTCGGGCGTAAGCGGCTCGGTGATATAGGTGGTTTCCTTGGAGATAATCAGCGGTGGGGCGAAAGCGTCACTGATGGAATAGAAATGCGCCAGAATCGGCACCCCCACCAGAATCGCCACCACGGCGGCCAGCCACCACCAGGGAAAAAACCGCCGACGAGGAGCAACGACCTTTTGAGGCGTTTTCTCGTTCATCGTCCTCGGCCTGCCCTGCGCGTGCAACAAGAAGTGCCACCGGCCGGTTGCCCAAACCGAAGTTCATTCTACCACAAGCGGCCCAGCCGTGGTGTCCTGTTTCCCGCACGGCAAGCCGGGGAACTAAAGCTCCAGCTCCACCCAGCGGCCCTGCTGGAACGACTCCAGCACGGCGTCGGCCACCTGCTGGGCGCGGTAGCCGTCGGCGAAGCTGGGCACGGCGTCGCGCCCCTGCACAATGGCCGAGACGAACTCCCACATCAGGTCGTAGCGGAACAGTGTGGCCGGGTCGTCTCCTTCGGTGGGCCGGGGGCTGTCCTGGGGCTTGAGGAACTCCACGGGGACGCTGCGCGGCTGCAAGTCCTCGCCGTGGCGGCCGAGGAGGATCACGTTGGGCTCGTGCAGGCGATAGACGGCCGTGGCCTCCGAGCCGTTCACCTCGGCCCATTCGTGCCCAAAGCCCCGCAGGTGGTAGCCCTTGGCCAGCGTCGTTCCTTCCCATACGCCGGTGGCCCCGGAGCGAAAAATGCCCAGCAACGCGGACCAGTCGTCCACTTCCGAGGGCGGGCAGGGGGTGCCCTCGGGCGTGGTGTCCCGAGGGGCGAAGCGAGCCACGGCTCCGCACACTCGGGCCAGCGGGCCCAGCAGGCCCATGGCGAAGTCGAGGCGGTGGATCGTCATATCGTAAAGATCGCCGGCCCCGGCCGTGGCCCGGTATTGCCGCCAGCCCCAGCTCGTCTCGGGCCAGTCGAGGAACCGCTGCGAGCGAAAATGCCGCGGCTGGCCCAACGAGCCGGTCCGCAGCAGGTGCAGCAGGTACTTCATGCTGGGAGCGAAGCGGTAGGTGAAGGCGGTCATGTGCACCACGCCGGCGGCTTGGGCCGCTTGGAGCATTTGCTGGGCTTGCTGGGCCGAAAGCCCCAGCGGCTTTTCGCACATCACGTGCTTGCCCGACTCCACCGCGGCCAAGGTGATCGGGCAATGCGTGTGATTGGGCGTGGCCACCACCACGGCATCGACATCCTCGCGGTGGCAAAGCTGTTCGGGGTCGGTGGTGGTCCAGGGCACATCCCACTGGGAGGCTCGCCGGGCCAGCAGCTCCTGGTTGGTGTCGCACAGGGCCACCAGCTCCGCCCGGGGATCCAGGCGCAGTGCGGGCACGTGGTGGTAGCCGGTCACGGCCCCGGCACCCACGATCCCTACCCGCACCGGCACCGAGGAAGGCTTGGGCATGATTTTTCTCGCAAAGCAGTCGTTTTTTCCTACGAATAACCGTCTGGTACTGTAAAAAGGAGACCGGGCTTTGCAAAGCGGCACCCCATTTT
>JALSGI010000357.1 GCA_026982835.1 Planctomycetota bacterium
TACTGTTTCTCCCCCCGCTAACGCGGGGGGCTCTTGTTGGGCAAGTTGACGCTCTTTTTCGCACCGGAGCGGAAGCTCCCTGTGGCTGCGGCCCTGCCGCCTCCGCCGACTCAAGTCGGCGGCTCGCCCGCCCAAGACTCAAGACCGCCCAAGCCAAGCGACTTCTACGGGCTGGGCTCCAGCCCGAGCCGGTCGGCCACCTGGGCCATGGCGTCGATGACGAACTGGATGTGCTCGTTGAGCTCCACGCCCAGGTCTTCGGCCCCGCGGATGATGTCCTCCCGGGAAACGTTGGCCGCAAAGCTTTTTTGCTTCATCTTCTTGCGCACGCTTTTGGCCTTGAGGCCCTGCAGCCGCTGGGGGCGGACCAGGGCCACGGCGGTGATGAACCCGGCCAGCTCGTCGCAGGCGTAGAGGGTCTTGTCCAGCAGGGAGACCCGGGGGCAGTCGGGCAGGTAGTCGGCATGCGACTTGATGGCGTAGATGACATCTTCCGGGTAGCCCAGCTCGGCCAGGATCGCTGCTCCCTGGAGCGGGTGGTCCGGGGGGTCGGGCCAGCGCTCGTAGTCGAAGTCGTGCAGCAGTCCGGTGATGCCCCATTTTTCTTCGTCCTGGCCGAACCGTCGGGCATAGGCCCGCATGGCCGCCTCCACGGCCAGCATGTGTTTGCGCAGGCTGTCGCTTTGGGTGTACTGGCACATCAGGCGGTAGGCGTCCTCGCGGGTGAAGTTCAACGCAGCTTTCTCCTTATAGCCAGGGACCAAGAATCGCCGCCGCAGACAGCGGAGGAGATCATTCCTTCGCGGCAGAAACGGATTCTTGGGGCTTTTTCTCCGCAGGCGATTGCAATTGTACCAACGGCTGCTGCGCCGAGGAGGCGGCCTGGCAGCGATGACAGGCCGGGCCGCAGGCAGAACGCGGCCGCAGCAGCCGCCGGCCCAGATACCCGGCGGCCAGAATCGCGGCAGCCACGGCAATCACATCCTGCCACATGGTGCCAAGCCCCTTCGGTTCGGCGGAAACGGCACGACCAGGCTCATACGAACAACATGCCCACCTGGTACGTGAGCAAGGCACCCAGGTAAGCCAGCAAGGTCATATAGCCGAAAGCAAACACGGCCCAACCCCAGTGGCCTGCCTCTTTGCTGATGATGACCAGCGTGGAAGCACACTGGGCACACAGGGCGAAAAAGACCATGATCGACAGCGCCACCGGCAGGTTGAACACCGGGCGTTGGGTTCCTTCCCAGGTGGCCTGTCTCAAGCGGCGGGCCAGCCGGGTTTGGGCTTGTTCTTCCCCCGGGTCCACTTCGCCCAGGCCGTAAATGACGCCCATGACGCTGATGACCACCTCGCGTGCCGGGAAGGAAGCCACCACGGCGCAGCCGATGCGCCAGTCCCAACCCAGGGGGCGGACCACCGGCTCGACCGCCCGGCCCAGATGGCCCAGGATGCTGTGCCGCAGCAGCTGGCTTTCCATGTGGGCCTGCACCTGGTTTATCCGCAGTTGGAGTTCTTCGCGTTGGGGGGAACCTTTGGGGAGCCGGGCCAGTTGGGCCTGCAGGCGTTGCATCCGCTGGCGGTGGGTTTGGATCACCTGCTGGTTGCGGGGATAGTAGCTGAGGAACCAGACCACCACGGAGACGGCAAAGATGATCGTGCCGGCCCGGCGTAGGAAAGCCCACGCCCGGTCCCAAACCCGCACGGCGATCACCCGCAGCGAGGGGAGCTTGTAAAGGGGCAGTTCCATCACAAACGGGGGCGTCTCGCCCCGCAGCAGCGTGCGTTTCAAGGTCCAGGCCACGGCCATGGCCACCACGATGCCCAGCACATACAACCCCAACAGCACCAGGGCCGGAAGCGCCGCTCCCAGCAGCGTGTTAGTGGGAACGAAGGCGGCGATGAGGATAGTATAAACCGGCAATCGGGCCGAGCAGCTCATCAGCGGAGCCACCAGGATGGTGGCCAGGCGGTCGCGGGGGTTTTCGATCACCCGCGTGGCCATGATCCCCGGCACCGCGCAGGCGAAGGAGGACAGGAGCGGAATGAACGACTTACCGCTTAGGCCCACGCTGGACATCAGCCGGTCCATGAGGAAGGCGGCCCGGGCCATGTAGCCGCAGTCTTCCAGCAGCCCGATGAAGAAGAACAACAACACGATCTGCGGCAAAAACACCACCACGGCTCCCACGCCGCCCAGAATGCCGTCCACCACCAGCGAGCGCAGCGCCCCCTCCGGCAACAGCCCAGCCACCAGGTGGCCCAGGTGGGAAATGCCGGCGTCGATCCAGTCCATGGGCCACTGGGCCAGGCGGAAGATGGAGATGAACACGGCCAGCATCACCAGCGTGAGCACGGCCGTGCCCCAGACGCGGTGGGTCAGCAGCCGATCCACGCGATCGGTCCAGCTGGAGCGAGGCGGCTGCTGCTGAACGACTCCCTGGAGGATGTGCTGGATCCAGTCGTAACGGGCCACGGCCTCCACGGCCGTAAGGCGGATGTTCTGTCGGCGGAGCCGGTTGCGGGCCTCCAATACCGCGCGGCGCACCGACTCCTGCGGCGGCAGCAGCGTCAGCTCCACGAACCCGCCCACGTCCAGCAATATCCGCCGGGCCAGGCAAAGCGGCAGGCCCCCTTTGCCGTTGACCAGGGAGCTGGCCGTGGGTGCGTCGGAGCCTTGGGCCAGCAACTGCTGGAGTTGCTCCCGCAGTTGCACGGCCTGCTGGTCCACCGCTTCGGGGAACACCTGGGGCGGCTCGGGCACCGGGGCGCGGATCGCTTGCAACAACGCCCCTTTCAGCTTCTCCAACCCCAGGCGCTTGTTGGCCTGGATGGGCACCACCGGCACGCCCAGATGCTCGGCCAGTTTGTCGGCGTCGATCTGCAATCCTTGTTTTTCGGCCAGGTCGATCATGTTGAGGGCCACCACCAGGGGGCGGCCCAGCTCCAGCAACTGGCTCACCAGGTAGAGATTCCGTTCCAGGTTGGAGGCATCGACGATGCAGAGGATGACATCCGGCGGGGGCTGGTCTTCCAGCTGGCCTAGCAACAGCCGCACCACCAGCATTTCGTCCGGGGAGCGGGGGGTGAGCGAATAGGTCCCTGGCAGGTCGATCAGGGCAAACGAAGTGCCTTGCTGTTCGAAGAATCCCACCCGTTTCTCGACCGTCACGCCAGGATAGTTC
>JALSGI010000358.1 GCA_026982835.1 Planctomycetota bacterium
CCGGTGCCGGAACAAGTGCTCATTCTCGAAACGGCGAGCCGCCGACTTCAGTCGGCGGAGGAAAAACAACGCAAAGCGTTTGTCCCGGCTCTCCCCGGACTGAAGTCCGGGGCTCGCCGTAGCAAGAAAAAGCGGGCGCATGCACCAACTGGCGAGCCGGGAGCGTAAGCTCCCGGAAGAGAATGGCAAGCGAGCGTTTATTTCGATTTGCTCCGCAAGCTCCCGCTTGCGGCTAGCCAGAGAAGTGCGCTGGCCCGCTTGTACACACGCTCCACGGACCGCAAACACACTCGCATGGAAACCGTTCCCCTGGCCCTGCTGGCCCACGCCCGAAGCGGCGACAAGGGCAACCACGCCAACCTGGCCGTTGTGGCCTGGACCCCCGCCGGCTACGAGCACCTGCGACGGCACCTGACTGCAAATCGCGTGGCAGAGTTTTTCGCGGCGCTGGGGCCCCGGCAAGTGGTACGCTACGAGGTGCCTAAGCTGCTGGCGCTGAACTTCCTGCTGCGGGATGTCCTGGGCGGGGGGGCTTCCCGGTCGCTGCGGGTGGACAGCCAGGGCAAGCTGCTGGGCCCGGCCGTGCTGGAGCTGCAATTGCCCGCCCCTTCGGACCCTTCGGCCATGGTGCGACGATGAGCTTTACCCATCTGCGCGTGCACGTGCATGAGGTGGCCGGGACGGTGATCCTGAACCGCCCCGAGCAGCGAAACGCGCTCAACCGGCAGTTGCTCCGCGAGCTGCGGCAGGCGCTGGAGGACTTGCATCTGCAACGCAGCGTCCGCGCGGTGATCCTCACCGGCAGCGGCAGCGCTTTTTGTGCCGGGATGGACCTCAAAGAAATGCTCGAAACCGCCGAGCAAGAAGACGCCCAGCGGCTCTGGCACCAGGACGCCGAGCTGTACCGCGAGGTGCTGGAGCAGATGCTGCTGTTCCCCAAGCCAATCATCGCCGCGGTGAACGGTCCGGCGGTGGCGGGCGGGGCCGGGCTGGTGCTGGCCAGCGATGTGGTGCTGGCCGCTCCCGAGGCGCGGTTCGGGCTGCCTGAGCCGCTGCGGGGCCTGGTGGCCGGGATGGTGGCGCCGTTGCTTGCGTTTCGCATCGGGGCAGGCCATGCGGCGCGGCTGCTGTTGACCTCCGAGATCGTTCCGGCCGAGGAAGCGCTGCGGATCGGGGCGTTTCATCGCGTGGTGCCCGAGGAGCAGCTTTGGGCCGCGGCCGTGGAGGTGGCCCGGCAGTGCGCCCGCGGGGCCCCCGAGGCGCTACAGCTTTCCAAGCGGATGCTCAACGAGACGGTCGGGGCGCAGCTTTCCACGCTGCTGGCCACGGGAGCGGCCATCAGCGCCACGGCCCGCACCACCGAAGCGGCCCAGGAAGGCCTGCGGGCGTTCCAAGAGAAACGCCAGCCGCAGTGGCCGTAGGCACACGCTGCGCTTGGTCCGACGCATGGCGCAAGCCGCAAGCCGATACTGCTCCTCCCCCCGCTTACGCGGGGGGCTCTTGTTGGGCAAGTTGACGCTCTTTCTTGCATCGGAGCGGAAGCTCCGGCGAGCCGCGTGCGTGAGCACGCGGTTGCTACGGTTTGTGGTCGTTGCTACGCTGGCCAACCGCCGGCCGACGCCGGCGGCTCGCCGTTGCAAGAATTAGCGTTTGTTCTCACTTCGGAGCGGAAGCTCCGGCGCAAGTCGCAAGCCGATTCCGTTTCTCCCCGCACTGACGTGCGGGGCTCTGTGCTCAATATCCAAGACTACACACGCCATTCTCCTCCGCGGGCTCACGCCCGCGGCTCGCTGTTCAACCGCGGGCTCACGCCCGCGGGCTTGCCGGTTGGTGTTCGAGTCGGCGCTTATTGTGACTTCGGCGAGCCCCGGGCTTTAGCCCGGGGAGAGCCGAATTAGCGCTTTTGGTTATTCTCCTCCGCCGACTGAAGTCGGCGGCTCGCTGTTCAACCGCGGGCTCACGCCCGCGGGCTTGCCATCCCTCCAAGCCCCCACGCCTCCGCCGACTGAAGTCGGCGGCTCGCCGGTTGCAAGAATCGACGCTTTTTCTCACACCGGTGCGGAAGCACCGCCGCAAGACCCAGGACCCAAGACCCAAGCCCCAAGACGCCGCACGCCGAACCTCAGCGGATCGCTTCATACGTGGCCGCCAACTGCTCCAGCGGCTCGCCGCGCCGCAGGCCCCAAAGCAAACGCCAGTTGTGCAGCGTTTGTCGCAGCACGCCCCGGCGGAGCCATCGCCGCGGGCTGACCTGCACCGGGCCGGAGAGCAGCAACCACTGGCCACGGGCCGCAGCCGCCCGGGCCAGCAGCACATCCTCCATCAGGGGCACGGGGGGAAACCCCCCGAGCTGCTGGAACACGCGGCGGCGGATGAAGAGGGCCTGGTCCCCAAAAGGACACTGCCCCCACAAGGCCCGCATCCCGTTGCCCAGCTCCAGCAGCCGAAAAGCCAGCCCACGAGCTTCGATCCGCTGGCGGAACGCCCCGCCCACGGCATGGCCGAATCGGGCCAGGGCCTGCAGGGCTTGGGCCACGCAGCCGGGTGCCAAGCGGCAATCGGCATGGAGGAACAGCAGCACCTCGCCGCGGGCCAGTTGGGCGGCGCGGTTTTGCTGCACGGCCCGACCCCGCGAACACCGCACCGCCTGGCAGTTCAGGTGCCGGAGATGTTCCCAGGTGCCATCGTCGCTCCCTCCGTCGGCAACAATTACTTCCAGGGTGCCGGACTGCCAGGCGCTGGCCACGGCCCGGGAGATCACGGCTCGTTCGTTCAAGCAGGGAATGATGACCGAAACCTTCATGCCCCCTCCGGCCGGAAGTTGCCGGCGTGGGGATGGGCCAGGTTTTATGCCGCCTTTGCATGGTCAATACCGCTGCAAGACACTATAACAGGCATCGGGGCACGGGGGAGTGGGAGCAGCAGGGGGGCCAAGGCCCCAGGAGGGTGATGAATCCGCCATCAGGCTTTTCACCCTGGGAGAGCGTAGCTGCTTAGGAGGCCGGGACGGCCGCAAGAGTTAGGTAGGTTTGATGAAGTTGCGACTGGGTATTGTCGGGCTGGGCCCAGGATGGCAGAAGCGCTACCGCGGGGCACTTCGGGCCTTGAGCGATCGCTTCCAGGTGCGGGTGTTTTGCGAGGCCGTGGCCCATCGGGCACGCCAGGCC
>JALSGI010000359.1 GCA_026982835.1 Planctomycetota bacterium
CCTCAATTGCCAGGCGGAGTGGGATCGTTCGGCGAACCACCAGTTTCCGATTCGATCCGCCGGACCCGATAACGCTCGAACAAATAAGTCTGCCACGCCCGCAGACTTTGGGCGTATTCTTGCTGGGCGGCCACTACGTAGGGGAAGCGCATGGTGGAAGAGCGGGCCACAAGCGGCGAGTTGCTCAGGATCAGACCCATCTGGGAGCGAAACGTCCGCCGGACCTGTTCTTCGCTCAGCCCCCCGCGGTACTCGAAGCCCAAAAGACGGACCACGTAAAAAACGGTTTGCTGCCGGTTGCTGACCAGAGCCAGCTCTCCCGGCTGCAGGGAGAAGACGGTCTTCATGAATTCCTCGTCCACCTTGCCGATCTCCGGAATCTCGCTCACCGCGTAGTCAAAGCCCAGGGAGGCCGGGTCCCACCAGGAAAAAGGTTGCGGGTGGATGTACGGTTTTCCGGAAACCCGAGCTTCTTCTTGCAGGTTCGCCTCCTCGTCCTCGCGCAGGTTCTTCAGATTGGATCTTGCTCCAAGCTGCGTGATTTCCCGGGCTCGATCCAACTTCCAGGCGCGAACCACCTCCTGGCGCGCCTCCTCCAGCGAGGGGACGTACGAGGGGCGATCCTCTTCTTTCCAAAAGATGTAGTGGTTGTTGTCCTGGTCGCGGGCTTGCTCCACCTGGAACAGCCCCAGGTGATCGAAGACGATGCCCAGCACCGGTTGGCTCGCCTGCCAGCCGAACTGAGGGTGCGGCTGCCCCAGGTAGGCCTTGCCCAGCGCGTACTCGTCGAACAGCTGGCGGGCATCCACCAGGGGAGTTCCTTCCAGCTTTAATTGGTAGCGTCGCAGAAGGCCCGAAAGGTCTGGCATCTGGGGTTCCGGGCCTTTGCGTCCGGAAGCGTCCCAGCGGGTCCACCGCTGGCTGAAGCGAAGCAGGGGCTCCATCAGCTCCCGGGCGATCTGGATCATGCGATCATTGGCCTTTTGCCGAGCCAGCAGCCGCCGGATCTGCTCTTGCACCTTCCACAGCGGATCGTACTTGGGGGCCGGGCCCGTGCGGATGTCATCCGGCACCTGCAGCTCGGTGGCCAACAGGCTCAGAGAGGTAGACTCTTCTTGCCCACCGCTGGCATTGGAAGCCGCCGGGTTTTGCCCGGAGGCTCCACTCGAGGGGGGAGGTTGGGCCTGTTCGGCAATCGGTTCTTGGGGTTTCGTCCCCGGGGCGTCCTCCTGTTGCAGCAAGGTCCAGGCCAGCGGGCCGGCCACCACCGCCGCAGCCTGTTGCACCAGTTGCTGCGAGCGGGAAGGGCGAAGCCGGGATTGCTTATCGGAGTTTTCTTTCTTCACCGGGGCAGGCTTTGCCTTCTGCGAATCGTTCGAGGGACGAGACGGGGCCGGCCGCTTTTCTTCAGGCTTCTGCTCGCCCCGGGGCCGAGGATCGGGGGCCACCAGCGGCAATTGCGCCTGAGGCGGCTCGGTGGAGAAGCCGGTGTAGCGAAACTGTTCCTTGTTCTTTTCGTAATACTGCTGAATTTCCTCCTCGGTCACCTCGGCCAACATCTCCTCGAAAATTCGCTGGTAGGGAAGCTGGATCCACCGCAACTTCACCCGGTGGGGACGGCGAAAACCCGGTGTGGGCGAGTCCGGATCGGGCAGTCGCTCCTTGTGCTCCTCGAAGAACTTCCGCAGGGTCTGCTCGTCCGGCGTGCCCACCGCCCCCAGGGATTCCTCCACCCGAAACGGAATCGCCTCGATGTCGGCCAGTCGGTTCAGCTTGAGAAAGATGTCCCAAAGCTGGGAAGGGCTGGTTCGGGACAACCCTCCCGCAATCCGGTCCACCTCCGAGGCCAACGCGGCCGAAGGCAACGAGGGGTTGTTCCCCGGCGGGACGTACAGGGTCATCACCTGGGCGGCGATCAGCTCCCGGCGAATGGCCCGGAACAAGTCCGCCTCCGTGGCCGAATACTCCTGCAGCACCGCCAGGATGTCGTCGGCCGTCACCTTCCCCTGGCTGGACTCGCTGAGGAAGTGGTTGATCTGGGCGTCGCTGACGCGGATGCCCAGCTCTTTGCCCAACCGCACCAGCAGCATCAAGGTGATGACTTCCTCCTCGGTGGCCCGGCCAAATCCAAACCGTCGCCCTCCTTTCTCCCGAATGAGACCAGCCACCCGCTCGGCCAGGCGGCGGTCGTTCAGCCATCGGTTGACATCTCCCTGGGTGAACACTTCCCCTTCCACTTCCAGATACGGCTGGGTGGTGGCCATGCCGGGCCCGCTGCACTGCACCCCGGCAAACACAAACGCCACCATGCACACCACCCCCAAAAACACCAACAGCCGCTTCTGGTGCTTGCGAAACTTGTCAAAAGGGCTTCCCATCGCTCCATTCCCGTTTGATAACACCTGCCCGAGGGGACCAAACGCGTCTTGACAATCCCTTTCCGGGCACATTAGGCATGGATAGCCGCATGCCGGGCGTTCCGGGCGATTGGAAACATCCCCCCCGGAGCTCCCTTCCCGGCTCCGACCGGTACTGCTACGGTCCGTTTATAACACCGGGGGCGTTCTCGGAAAACCGCAACCGACCGAAATTCCCCCCCGAGAGGCTTTTGGGGCCAGCCAGCCCTGTCCGTTTGCCGAAGCACAATACAAACACAGCCCTGGGGATACCGGTCCACCTTCCGGCACAAGGAAATCAAAGCGGCAGCGAACCACCTGCGCCAAGCCGTGCGAAAGCTACCACTTGCCTCAGGAACGACGCTCCAACGATGGCAAAAAAGAAAAAATCCAGCTCTGCCGGCCAAAAGGCCAAAAACGCCAAGCCGCTGGTCATCGTCGAATCTCCGGCCAAGGCCCGCACCATCAGCAAGTTTCTCGGCAAGGACTTCCTCATCGAAGCCTCCATCGGCCATGTGCGCGACCTGCCGGAAAACAAACGCCAGTTGCCCAAGCGCTACCGCGACGAGCCCTGGGCCTACCTGGGCGTGAACGTCGAAGAAGACTTCGAGCCGGTCTATGTCATCACCCCGGACAAACGCCGCCAGGTGAAAAAGCTCAAAGAGCTGCTCAAAGGGGCCACGGCCCTCTACCTGGCCACCGACGAAGACCGCGAGGGCGAGGCCATCTCCTGGCATCTCAAAGAGGTGCTCCAGCCG
>JALSGI010000360.1 GCA_026982835.1 Planctomycetota bacterium
CCCACCAGGTAAACTCCCGCGGCGACCATCGTGGCCGAGTGCACCAGGGCCGAAACCGGCGTGGGGCCTTCCATCGCATCAGGCAACCACACATGCAGCGGGAACTGGGCACTCTTGCCCACGCAACCGCAAAAGATGCCCAGCCCGGCGATCACCAGCAGCCAGTAGGCCCCCCGGCCCGGCTCCTCTTTGCGCCATTGATCCACTCGGGCCTGGGTCTCGCTTTTGGCATTGGCCAAGGCTTGCTCGGTGGGACCTTCGCTTTTGAGATGATCGGCCACCACGGCGGCCACCTGCTCCGCGGCCGCGGCTTTTACGGCCCCATCGGGCACATGGATGCGGTGCCCATGCTCGGCGGGGCGAATGAGCGAGAACAGCCCGCGGGCTTGCACATGCCCCTGGGCGTCCACCGTATCGCCGTAGTTGAACGTGCCCAGGGAACCCCAGAGGGCCATCAGGCCGATGATCATGCCGAAGTCGCCTACGCGGTTGACGATAAACGCCTTGTTGGCCGCCAGGTTGGCGCTGCGGCGTTCGATGTAAAAGCCGATAAGGAAAAAGGAGCAAACGCCCACCAGCTCCCAGAAGACGAACGTCATGGCCACGTTGCCCGAGAGCACCAGCCCCAGCATGCTGAAGCAGAACAGCGACAAGTACTGGAAGAACCGGTGATACCGCCCGCGGCGATGCACATGACGCCCATCGGCGGTATGGGCCTCGTGATCGACCACTTCGTCGTCCAGTTCCTCGGCCATGTAGCCGGTGGAATAGATGTGAATAAGCGTGGCGATCAGCGTCACCATGGCGAACATCACCACGGTGAGGCAGTCGATGTAGTAGCTGATGCCGATTTCCGGCACCCCCGGCGGGGAGAGCACATACCAGGTGCCAAAGAGCACCCGGGGCTTGTGTCTCCCGGCGGCGTGTTCTCCGGCGGCGTGTTCTCCGGCGGCGTGTTCCTCACCGTGCTGTTGCGTCGCGTGGTCCTGCTGGTGGCCTGCGGCGGCGTGCTTCCCGGACGAGCCACCGTGGTGGAGCAGGTCGGCCCCGGTCCCCTCCACGGCCAGCCAGATAAAAAGCGACACGAAGGCCAGCACGGCCGAAGTCATAATGGCCCCGGTGGCCACGTAGCCGGCCAGGCGGCCGTGGCGTCCCATGCGGGGACCAAACAGCACCACCAGCACAAAGGAGATGAGCGGGACCAGCACGGCCCAGCCCAACAACACCGGCAGGTAGTCCAAAGCGGTTCCGGTCATCCTTTCAGCTCGTCTGCGTGGTCCACGTCGATACTGGTGAAGTTGTTATAGAAGTTCAGGGCGATGGCCAGCGCCACGGCTGCTTCGGCTGCGGCCAGCACGATCACAAAGATGGAGGCCAGCTGCCCGTCCAGCCCCAGCGCCCAGCGGCTGTCGGCATACAGGGCCGGTTGGCTGAAGGCGATGAAGTTCAAGTTGGCCCCGTTGAGCACCAACTCCACGCCCATCAACACGCCCAGGGCGTTGCGCTTGGTGGCCATGCACACCGCACCGCACACAAACAGCACGGCTCCCACGGCCACGTAGTGGGCCACGCCCACCGGCTCGGAAAAAAGCGAAGCCAACAGCATCTTTGCGAGTCCTGGTTTGGCTTATGGTCGCACTCAGGGGGCGGAAACCGTTTCCGCCGCTTGGGCTTGCTCGGTCCGGGCGGTTTCTTGGGCCGTGGCGGCGCGGCGGCGGGCACGGGCCAGGTAGGCCGCCCCCACCAGCACCACCAGCAAGTGGACCGAGATGATTTCAAACGGCAACAGGTAGCCGGCCCGCTGGGGATCGTCCACCCGGGCACCCAGCAGGGCCAGGCCCAGCCGGGCCGGACGCTCCTGGCTGCTGGGGGCTTGCAGGGCCACGGTGCCCCCGTCCCCCGGACGCAACGCCCCGCGGCCCAGATGTCCTGGCGGCAACAGGGCCTGGAAGTGCTGCGAAAGCGGCGAGCCGGGCTGATTGATCACTTGCACCACCTCGGCCGCCAGCGTGCGGTCCGGCACAATGGTGATGACCACCCGATGCGAGGCCGGATCATAGACGGCCGTAGGAGCCGCTTCCTGCTCTCCGGCGGCCTGGATCACCACCTCGGTGCCGACCAGCGCCGGGTCGGCTCGCCGGGCACGCAGGATGAACTGGGCGTCCAGCCGGGCGGTGTGCACGCGGGCTTCGAGCACTTGCTGCTCGGGGCCCGGGAGCCAGGCCGGGTTGCGAAACGCCACTTGGAGCAACACCGCCAGGAGCGACCCACCCACCACGGCCGCAAGCACCCACTCGCCCCCGCGCGTGCGCATGGAGACGAAGGGCCCCTGGGCCGTGAGCATCACGCCAAAGACCAACAGCACTAATGTCCCGCCCACGTAGATCATCAACTGCATGGCCCCCACGAACGCCGCTCCGGCCAGGAAGAACAGCCCGGCCGAGGCGCCCAGGGACAAAATCAGCGAAAAGGCCATCCGCACGATGTTCTGCGAGAACACCACGGCCAGGGCAAAGCCGCAAGTGACCAGGGCAAACAGGTAAAAGAAAAGTGTGTGCCAGTTGATGGCTTCCACGGCTTGTCTCTCCCTCGGCTTGCCGTTTGGGTGTTTTTCTTTCCTGCACCACGGCGGGTGATTTCCTCCGCCGGGTAAAGTCGGTGGCTCGTCGGGCTTTATTCATGCACTGCACCGGTTCCGGCGAGCCCCGGGCTTTAGCCCGGGGAGAGCCCGTCAAACGCTGGTTGGTGTTCTTCTCCGGGAGCTTACACTCCCGGCTCGCCGTTTTGGTGCTTTTCTTGCGGCGGAGCGGCAGCTCCCAGTGGCTGCGGCGTGCGCCGCCTCCGGGAGCTTACGCTCCCGGTTCGCTTTCCGGGGCAGGGGTGTTTGCTTGGGGGTGTTCCGAGCCGGCCGGATGTGCGGCGGCCGAGCCGCGCGGGGCGGAATACAGCGCGGGCACGTCCAGCGTGGGGGTTTCCCGCACCACGCCCGGCGGGGTCCCCCCGGCGGAAAACACTCCCGAGGGGAACCACACGGACCACAACGCCGCTCCCAGGAAACTCACCGCCGCCAGCGGCACACAGTATTTCAAGCAGGTGCGCATCACCTGGTCGATTCGCAGCCGGGGCAAGGTCCAGCGGACC
>JALSGI010000361.1 GCA_026982835.1 Planctomycetota bacterium
GGGGATCTTCCACCGAGACGTCTTCGATCGCGTGGGCCTGGAGGATGGCGGCCACGGTTTCGCTGACGCCTTGGCGGGGGATGCGGAGCTTGACCCGCGGCGGGTTGTTCTCGATCACCGTGCCGTAGCGATCGAAGTGGTCGGTGCTCTCGCCGTCGGCCAGTTGCACGGTAACCACCTTGCACCGGCTGAAGCGATCCACGATCCCTTCCAGCGTGCCGTCATAGACGATGGTGCCTTGGGCAATGACGATCACCCGGCGGCACAGCGCGGCCACGTCTTTCATGTAGTGGCTGGTGAGCAAGATGGTCAGTCGCCGCCGTTGCTGGTATTCTTTGAGGAACTTCTGGATCGTGTGCTGGGCCACCACGTCCAGGCCGATGGTGGGTTCGTCCAGGAAGAGCACTTCCGGCTGGTGCAGCAAGGCGGCAATCAGCTCCAGCTTCATCCGCTCGCCCAGGGAAAGCTCCCGCACCGGGCGGCCCAGCAGGTCCTGCACCCCCAGCATCTCGGCCAGCTCGTCGCGGGTGCGCTGGAACTGTTGCGGGTCGATGCGGTAGATGCGCTGGTGCAGGCGGAAGGATTCCAGGGCCGGCAGGTCCCACCACAGCTGGTTCTTCTGGCCCATCACCAAGGCAAACCGGCGGCGATAGGCGTTTTCGCGGTGCCAGGGGATGTGGCCCAGCACCCGGGCCGTGCCCCCGCTGGGAGTAATCACCCCCGAGAGCAGCTTCAACGTGGTGGTCTTTCCCGCCCCGTTGGGACCCAGGAAAGCCACAAACTCCCCCGGCTCCACCTGGAAGCTGATGTTGCGTACCGCGTGCACTTCCTGCCAACGGCGGCGAAACAGGCTGCGCAGCGAAGCCCACAGCCCTTCGCTCTTGTGGAACACGCGGTAGGTCTTGCTGAGATTGCAGACTTCGATCACGGGCATGCGGTCATTATAATTCCGCCCCAAGGTGGCGAAAAGCTGGCCGCAGCCCGGGCAGGCGGCTGTTGCCACCGGGAAACACCGTTGTAGCAAGGCTTCGCCGGGGGGTTGTCTTTCGTCAACAGGGGCCGAAGTCCGGGGAGGGAGGAGGATTTTCTCCAAACCGATTGCCATCAGGCCGTTGCGACACGTCTCTTGCGCCCTCTTGGCTTGCTGGCATGGGGCTTGCCTCTTGGGACAACGCAGCTTGACCCGCAA
Organism: Planctomycetota bacterium; assembly: GCA_026982835.1. Lineage (GTDB taxonomy): Bacteria > Planctomycetota > Planctomycetia > Pirellulales > S012-138 > S012-138. Next base: position 1,190 of record JALSGI010000361.1, read on the forward strand.
GCGGAGGCATCCCCCATGCGATTCTGGCTCATCGTGTTTGCTCTGATCGGCTTGATGCTGGGCTGGGCGTTTGGCGAGGAACCGACCGGCTCCGGCGGGCTGCCGCTGGTGCAGGTGGAGTTGAAAAGCGGGCGGCACTTCACCGCCGGGCTGGACCCGCGCAGCTCCGCCCAGCGGCTCTGGCTCCGATTCGGCACCCCGTCGCTGCGGATCACCCGGCCGGTGGATTGGGACCAGGTGCGCCGCCTCTTCTGGCAGGGGGTCGGCTACACGCCCGAGCAGTTCGTAGTGAAGCTAGCGGAAATTCGGCAAGGATTGCCAGAAGAGCCCCCTTCCATGCCAAGTCCCCCTCCGGCAAGCGGCAAGGCCGCCGCGGGCAAGCCCTCTGCCGGGGCCGGCCCGGGGAGAGATGCGGTGCCCCTGAGTCGTTGGGCCGCACTGGCCTTGGGACACGCTCCCAAGGTGACCCACATCGACGCCCACGCCCGGGTGCTGGCCGGCACGCGAGCCGGAGACCGGCCCTGCCTGCGCCTGGTGGTGGCCCCCCGCGGCCGGGAAATGCAGGACGTGCCGGCCCTGGGCACGCTGAGCGTGGAGCTTTGGGGCTACCGGCGTTCGATCCGCCAGGAGGTGCTGCTTTATCGCTGGACGCGGAACATCACCCCGGCGGAGTATTCCCCGCTGGGAGCTTCGGTGGAGCTGGAGCTTCCGCGGGGGCTGACCCGGCCGTGGCCCAACCTGGCTCCCCGCGGCAAGCTGGTGGTGCGGTTTGCCGTGGCCGGCCAGGGGGTGTTCCGAGCAGAAGTGCCGGGGATAGCGATTCCGCAATAGGCCACTTTCCGCAAGGGGGCGTTGGACGGAAGCGCAAACGCCCACGGCAGCGTTAGCTCCCTCCCCGCAAGACGGCCACTGCCTGGAGGATTCGCCGGGCGGCTTCATCCAGCTCGGCGGAGGTGGTTTGCGGCCCGAAGCTGAAGCGGAGGCTGCTTTCGACCAGGTGGGCCGGGCAGCCCATCGCCTCCAGCGTGGGCGAAGGCTCGCTGGAGCCGCTGGCGCAGGCCGATCCGGTCGAGCAGGCCACGCCGTCCAGATCAAGGCGAACCAGCAGCCGCTGGCGATCCACGCCCGGAAACGCAACGCAGGTGGTTTGCGGCACCCGAGGAGCCTCCCGGCCGTGGATGACGACTTGGGCCAAAGCGTCCCTCAGCTGCTGCTCGAAGCGGTCGCGTAGTTGCCGCATCCGGCGGACTTTGCCATCCAGGTCTTCGCAGGCTCGTTGCAACGCCAAGTGCTGGGCGGCGGCCAGGGCGGCCGGTTCGGTGCCGGGACGTAGCTCGAACTCCTGCGGCCCTCCCCGTAGAAGCGGCTCCAGCTGCACTCCGGGGCGGAGGATCAAGGCCCCGATCCCCACCGGGGCGCCGAACTTGTGCCCGGCCAGGCTCACCGCGTCGGCCCCCCAGGCAGTCAGCCGCAGTGGGAGTTTTCCCACCCATTGAGCCGCATCGGTGTGCAGCAGGGCGCCGGCCTGGTGGACCATTTGGGCGATTTGCGGCACGGGCTGCATCACGCCGGTCTCGTTGTTGGCCGCCAGCACGCAAACCAGTTGCGTGGGCTGTTGGAGCAATTGCTCCAGGTGGTCCAGGTCCACCACCCCGCTGCGGGTGCAGCGGAGCCAGGCCACCGGAACGCCCTGCTGCTGCAACCAGGCGGCGGGACGGGTGAGGCTGGGGTGTTCGATCCGCGACACGACCACTTGTCCGGCCCCCGGCCGGATCAGCCCCCGCAGGGCCAGGTTGTTGGCTTCGGTGCCGCCGCTGGTGAACAGGAGCCGGGAGCCCGGCTCCGCCTGGAGCAATGCCAGCATCCCCTCGCGAGCGTTTTCCAGCAGTTGCCGCGCGTGGCGTCCTGGGGCATGCTGGCTGGAAGGGTTCAGGGGGC
>JALSGI010000362.1 GCA_026982835.1 Planctomycetota bacterium
AGCGTTTCTTCTTGCAACCGGCGAGCCGCCGGCGTGAGCCGGCGGTTGAACGGCGAGCCGCCAGCTTCAGCTGGCGGAGAAGATCGACATGCGTTTTTTCTTGGCTCTCCCCCGGCTGAAGCCGGGGGCTCGCCAACCGCGTGCGCGAGCACGCCGCGCACCGTCAGCCCGGCGGCCACTGCATCTCCCGCCCCCCCAGCACGTGCACGTGCAGGTGCCAGACGGTCTGGCCGGCTTCCAGGCCGCAGTTGATCACCACGCGATAGTCGCTCAGCTTGTGGTGTTGGGCCACCTGGTTGGCCACCAGCAGCAAGTGGCCCAACAGCTCCCGATCCTCCGGCCCCACATCGCGCAGCGAGGGGATTTCCTTCCGCGGAATGACCAGCAGATGGACCGGGGCCTGGGGGTTGATGTCGCGGATCACCAGGCACAGATCGTCCTGGTGGACCACGTCGGCGGGAAGTTCCCCGTCGATGATCTTCTTGAATACGGTTTTTTCGACCATGGTCAGGCTCCCTCGGACGGCAAGGGACAGGGCGAAAAAAGCACTTCCTAGATGGCGGCCTGCCGGAGCATTTCACGCCGAAGAGTCGGTCTGCTCCAGCCGCACCGCCTCGTCGGCCAGCATACGCGGAATGCCATCCAGCACCAGGTAGGCCAGCTGGCCGTCCTGGCGCACCAGCACCGCGTCGATGCGGCCCTGGATGGCCCGACCGCTGACGTCCACCAGCTCCCCCTGCTGTTGCCGCCGGCGCAACTGCTCCACCACGGCAGGCTCGGCCAGGGCCAGCGGCTGGTGGTTTTCCGGGCAGCGGAGAATAGCCAACAACTCGGGGGTGATTGCCGATTCGTTCATCAAGGCAGAGTTTCCTGCTTGGCAAAACTGTTCCGCGTAATCCTCTTATAGGAAATCTGCCGATAAAGAGCCAGGACCCCGGCGGCCCCGGCCCTTGTTCTGCTATCGGCGCCAGCAGCCGCCCGGGCTGAGCCTGATTGCCGCAACTTTTTTTGTGGCAGCATGTTCCGAAAAAAACAGGAGCCCGGCCATGAAACCCGTTCCGGCACGGGGCGCCTTGCTCTGCGTAGCCCTGGGGCTTGCGTGGACCACCGTCGCCAGCACGGCCCCCGCCCAGCAAATCCGCTATGTCCGCCGCGACGGGGTGCTGTACCAGTAACAGGTCTGCCGACGCTGGCGCCCCGTGGTGCAAACCACCTACCAGACCCGGGAGCAGATCGTCTATCGCGAGGAAGTGACGACCCAGGAGCAGGAAGTCACCACTGTGGTCCGCACCCCGGTGGTGGAGTACGTCTGGGAACCCTATCTCTACGGCCGCTGGAATCCGTTCCGTAAGCCTGCCCTGGCTTATCGCTGGGTGCCGCGCACCGTGTGGCGGGAGGAGGTGCGGAAGGTGAAAGTGCCCGTCACTGTGCGCAAGCTGGTTCCCGAAAAACGCATCCAGCGCGTGCCCGTGGTCACCCAGCACTGGGTGCCCGAGGAAGTGGTGGTCAGTCGCATCCGCATCGACGCGGCACCGGGGCCTTGTTCCCTCGGGCCGCAGCCGGTGATGGTGGCCGGAGTGCCCATCGGCGGCATTCGCCGCCTGGACAGCGACCCGCCCCGGCAGACCCACATCGCCTGGCGCCCTGCCGGCTCCACGAATCGCTAGCCCTGCTAGCGAGCTTCGCAGAGGCGGCCTCCCCCCGCTGAGCGTTTCCCGAAGCAACTCCCATTGACCTTTTGCTGGGCCATTTTCTAAGAGACGCACGGCCACCTCGGAGAACGGTGAGCCGGGAGCGTAAACTCCCGAAGGGTGGAAGAGACTCGGCGTGCGCCCTGCGGCTTGCGCCTGGAGGCTAGCGCGGGAACTTCCGCTCCGCAGCCAGAACAAGCGCTGTTTTTTGTTGCTCCGCGAGTTGGCACCCGCGGCTCGCCGGTGCAACAAGAAGCGTTTTTCTTTCCTCAACCGGCACCACCGCCGGCAGAACGAGTCGGACCATTCAGGCATGAGAACGATTGAGGCGTGATGCCCTATGAAACTTCCCGCCCTCGCCATGCTGTTGGCCCAAGGGCTGGCCAGCCACTTGTTTCTGGCCGGGGTGCTGGTCCTCACCGTAACGCTCATCTACCGCACGCAGCGGCGTTTGATCCAGCTACGGCGCCGGTATGCTGAACGCAGCTCGGTCGCCACCGGCGGTCCGACGGAGCAAGAAAACGCCGCTGCTGCCACCGCGGCGGCCAACCCGGCGGCCCCGTGGGAAGTGCAACTGCACCAGGTGGCCCGGCAGTACCTGGCCCAGGCGCAAACCCAGTCGGCCGTGCTGGAGCGCCAGCTTCGGGAGGCCCGGGCCCTTTCCCGGCAACTGGCCCGGCAGTTGGAACAACTGCGCCAACTGCAAGCCGAGCTGGCCGCGGGAAAGGCCGGTAGCGCAAGTGCCGGCTGCGAACCAAAGGCCGCCGAGCAGGGGGGGGCTGCCCCTTCGCAAAACGCGTTGGAGATGGCCGCCCGGGGCTGCTCGGCCCGGCAGATCGCCGCGGCGCTGGGGCGCCCCGAGGGAGAAGTGGAGCTGCTGCTTCGGCTCCATCGTCCCGACGGCTCGGCGTGAGCTGGCCCTGCCGCCTCCCCGCACTGACGTGCGCACGCTCCTCCGGGAGCTGAGGCTCCCGGCTCGCCAACCGCCGGCTGACGCCGGCGGCTCACCGTTTTGAGAATTAACGCTTGTTCTGGCAGTGGAGTGGCAGCTCCGGGAGGGCGAGCCTCCTGGCGAGCTGTGGTTTCACCGAGTGTGTTGTTTTCCGCAAACGCGCTTTGTTCCTGCCCGGTGCGGAAGCACCACCGCAAGACCCAAGACCCACGACCCAGGACCCCGGGAGCTGACGCTCCCGGCTCGCTGTTCTCCGCCAGCTGAAGCTGGCGGCTCGCCGGTTGTAAGAAGAAACGCTTGTTCTTGCATCGGTGCGGAAGCACCCTGCGCAAGCCGCACGGCGCACGCTGCAAGCCGACACTGCTTCTCCCCCCGCTAAGTACGTGTTTAGCCAGCTAGCAGCCGGAGGACCGACGCCGCAGGCGTCGCAGCTTCGTAGCCTCACGGTCGTCAGACCCCCGGAAGGCAGCGTTTTTCCTTG
>JALSGI010000363.1 GCA_026982835.1 Planctomycetota bacterium
GTCTTGTGCTTACACGCCAACACGTTCTACGCTGGCAAGCGTCGGCCTTCAGTCCGGTACGTGTTTAGCCTGCTATCAAAAACTTTGTGCTGGAGGAGCTCCCTTGTGAGAAAGCGTCCAGCAAAACCAACACTTTTTTCCACTCCAGCGGCTCGGCGGGAGCCTCGCCCTCCCAGTTGTGCCCACTAGCGCTCCTTCTCGCTCTGGAGTGGCAGCTCCCGGTGGCTGGCGGCTCTGCCGCCCGGCGAGCCGCGTGCGTGAGCACGCGGTTTGTTTTGAACCGTAACGGCCGTTTCTTTGTTTGAAGCAACCGGAGGCTAACGCCTCCGGCTCGCCGTTCTCCCCCCGCTTACGCGGGGGGCTCCTGATGATGCGCGTCAGCGTTTGTGTTTTCCCGGGTGCGGAAGCACTCCCCTCCAAGCCTCCCGCGGCTAAAGCCGCACACCTTGCCCGGTGCGGAAGCACCTTGGCAGGTCGCACGGCGCAAGCCGCACGCTGCGGCTGGCCAGGTGCACGCGCCGTTTTCTTCAAAACATCGCGCCGATGTTCTGCAACACGCCTTGGGTGTAGTCCATCATCTGGGCCAGCACCCACGGCAGGGCCAGCGAGGCGGCTACGGCCATGAGCATCAGCTTGGGGATCGTGGCCACGGATTGCTCTTGAATCTGCGTCATGGCCTGCAACAGGCCGATCACCAGCCCCGCGGCCAGCCCGGTCAGCATCACCGGGGCGGCAACCCAAAGGGCGGTGAGGATGGCCTGTTGGCCCAGGTCGATGGCGGTTTGCGGGTTCATGGACGGTTACCTTGGCAGGCAGCAATGCCAGCGTTGGGCAAGGGCAGGGGGGTGGGCTTCAGCCGACCGGGCCGAAGCTCACCAGCAGCATCTCCACCACCAGGTGCCAGCCATCGACCAATACAAAAAGCAGCAGCTTCAGGGGAAGGGCAATCGGGGCCGGAGGAAGCATCAGCATGCCCATGGAGACCATCACCACGGCCACCACCACATCGATGATGAGAAACGGCAGATAGATCTGGAACCCGATCAGGAAAGCCACCTTCAGCTCGCTCAAGATGAAAGCCGGCACCAGGGCTCGCAGCGGCACGTTGCGTTCGCCGTGTTCGGGTCGAGCCCCGTAATAGACATAGGTGACTTCCTCCTCCTGCTCCGCGGCGCCGTCTTGTTGCAGCTCCAGGTAGTCCAGGAACAGCCACACGGTGTCCTGGTTGCCTGCTCGTTCGATCTGCCGGGCCAGGAATCGCCGCACGGGCTGTTGCACTCGCTGCCAGGCGGTTTCCAGGTCGATCTCCTGCCGGTTGTAGGGGGCGATGCCCTGGTCGTAGGCTTCTTTCCACACCGGGGCCATCACGGCCAGGGTGATCAACAGGGCCAGGCTGGTGATCACCTGAGCTGGGGGCAGCTGCTGCGTGCCCAGGGCCTGGCGCACTAGCCCCAGCACCACCACCAGGCGGATGAAGCTAGTGGTCATCAGCAGCAGGGCCGGGGCCAGCGATAGCACCGTGAGCAGCAGCAGAATCTTCAGCGAAGCCGAAAGCCCCTGCGGGCGGGTCCAGCTTTCGACCAGCTCCTGGGGGTCCAGAGCCGAGGGCCGCTCCCCCGGGGCGCCGGCTTCGCCGGAACGTTCGATCTGCGCCGGTGCGTTGGCTTGCTGCTGGGCCCAGGCTATAGTCGGCGGGCCGCCCAGGCTCCCGATCAGGGCAAGCCACACCAGCAGCCCCCGGGCGGGCTGCCAGCGGCCACCCGGGCGGAACAAGCGGGGCAAACCCAAGCCTCGGCCCTGCATCGCCTCACCTCCCGGGGTTGGAGGAGGAGCGATCCTGGGGGTGGGCCACCGCCGGATCGGTGGCCAGCTGTTGCAGCGTGCGCTGGAAGGCGGCCGTGGCGCTTTGCGGCCGGCCTTGTTGGCAGAGTCCGGCCAGGTGGGCCACCTGGTCCGGGTCGTCGATCTCCAGCACGGTCTGCACCTCTTCGCCCCGGACCGAAAGCAGCGCCGCCTTGGCGCCCAGGCGGATGAGCACCAGGGCGTGTTTTCCATCCAGCGGGGCACGCCCCAGCACCTCGAACGCATCCCGGGGCAGGGGCCGCAGCCCCGGGGGCTGAAACTGCCGCAACAGCACCACCAGCAGCACAAAACCGCCCAGCACGATCCCTAACGCGCCGCCCACGGTGGTCAGGCTCTTTTTCCAATCCGGAGCTTTTGCCGGGGGAGGGGTTTTGGTTCCTGTGGCCGGGTCGGGGGGGGCGCCACGGCGGGAGAGACGCCGGGGAGTGGAAGCCGGACGCTCCGGCACAGCCTCGCCACGCGGGGAGCGGCCCAAGGTGGCATCGGCACCCGAGGGGGCGGAGGAGCCGGTTTGCTCTCGGGCCGGCCAGCCCAGCCGGGCAGCAGAGCCGCCGTGAGAGCCGGTACGTCCCTCGGGCGCAAAGGAGGGGCCGGGAGTCTCCGGCCTTGTGGATTGTGCCGCCAGGGGGGAGAGCTGTCCCAGCAGCGCCACGGCCGCCCCCACCAGCATCCAGCCGGCAGCAAACCGGCGGCAACCCTCGGAAAAAAGGGAACGCGGAAAGCGAACCATCGGCATCCTGCCTGGTTTGGTTGGGCAGTGGCCGTAGGCCGGAAGCACGGCGGCTGGGCGAAGCAAGTGCCGGGGCTTAGCCTTCCTTGGCTGCGTCGCCCACAATCAGCTCGGCCACACGGATGCAAAAGTTGTCGTTGAGCACCAGCACTTCTCCGCGGGCCACCGGGCGGCCGTTGACGTAGATTTCCACCGGGTCGCCGGCCAGCTTGTTCAGCGGCACCACGGAGCCTTTGCCCAGCTTGAGCACTTCCTCCAGCGGCAGGTGCGTGCGTCCCAGCTCGATCCGCACGTCCAGCTCCACGTCGCGCAGCAGCGACAGCGTGGCGGCTTCGCTGGAGGGTGGAGCCGGTTGCAGGGGCTTTAGCTCAAAGGGCTCCAGCCCGTCAAGAGAGCTTGCAGCCGGTTCCTCCAGGCTGCGCAGCGCCTGTTCGGCCTGGTGCAACAGGTATTCCACGTCTTGCGGGGCCACGGCCGGTTCGGGTTCCTCTTCGGCGGGCTTTTGAGCTGTGGTGCGGGC
>JALSGI010000364.1 GCA_026982835.1 Planctomycetota bacterium
CCACCAGCGGCACCGGCACCCGTTGGGCGAACTGGGCAAACTCCTGGGGGCTTTGCAGGGCCTCGGGGAAGATCCAGTCGGCCCCGGCCTCCACGTAGGCAAGCGCCCGCTGGATCGCCGCCTCCAGTCCCAGGGAGCCGCGGGCGTCGGTACGGGCCACCAACACAAGCCCTCGTCCGGCTCGGGCATCGACGGCCGCACGCAGCTTGCGGCACATCTCTTCGGTTTCCACCAGCGTTTTGCCCGAGAGATGCCCGCACCGCTTGGGCAGTTGTTGATCTTCCAGTTGCACGGCCGCGGCGCCGGCTCGGGCCAGCTCCTCCACAGTGCGGGCCACGTTCAGCGGGGCGCCAAAGCCGGTGTCGGCATCGACGATCACCGGCAGCGTGCAGGCGCGAGTCAGCCGCCGCAGCTCCTCGGCCAGTTCGGTCAGCGTGAACAGGCCCACGTCGGGCAGGCCCAACTGCGCGGCCGAAAAGGCCGCCCCGGAAAGATAAACCGCCGGAAACCCGGCCGCCTGGACGGCCCGGGCCACCAGCGGGTTGAACGCCCCGGGGACGATCAGCCCGCCTCGGGCCGCCAACTGGCGGAGCCTTTTGCCAGGATCGTCCATAGCCGGGGCCCTTGTGGCTTGAGTACCGCTGCCCCGTGGTCGAATATAGAAGGCTACGACCCGCGCTGACAAGCTGCCCTGGTCGCACGTGTTTCGCGTGCTGGCACAAGACAGAGCGTTTCCAGATCGAAAAAGCAAGTGGATTATTCTCTGGCGAGCCCCCGGGCTTGGAGCCGGGGGAGAGCCGGAAATTAACGCTTATATTCTTGTTCGTGTCCGGCGAGCCGCATGCGCAAGCATGCGGTTTGTTTGTGTCGTGTTGGCTCGAGCTTGGCTTGCAGCAACCGGGAGCTGACGCTCCCGGCTCGCGGTTCTCCGCCGACTGAAGTCGGCGGCTCGCCATCCCCCCAAGCCCTCAAGCCTCCACGCCTCCACGCCCTCCGGGAGCTGAAGTCGGCGGCTCGTCAGTTACGCGAAAAATACTTATTCTTGCCTGGTGTGGAAGTGCCAAACCAAGCAATGTGCTAGCCGGGTAAACACGTACCCCTGAACGCTTCAGGAGAGCCCGTTTGAACCACCCGCGTGCATCCTCCTCCGGTGAAAACACCCCGGCCTCAGAGTCCCCGGCCCCCTACGCCGGGGCCCAAAGTGCCCTGCTGGCCTGGGGGCTGTGCCTGCTGGTGTTTTTTGTCCATGGGGCCTGGCCGGTGCCGGATGTGAACGAATCGCACTACCTGGTCAAGGCCCAAGTGCATTGGGGCCTACTAACACCCGAGGGAGATGTGTTTCTGGAGAGCCGGGACGCCCATCCGGTGTTCTTCTTTCTCTGGGGATGGACCTGCCGTTTGTTAAGTCCCGAGGCGGCCACCTGGTTGGGCCGCCTGGCGTGCTGGGCGCTTTTGGCCTGGGGCTGGTGCCGTCTGGGGCGGTCCGTGGGACTATCGGCCCTGGGCACCGTGCTGGCCGCGGCGCTGCTGGTGGCCGGGAACGCCTGGGGCAATCTTTCCCAGGAATGGATCGTCGGGGGTCTGGAGGCCAAATCCCCGGCCTACGGCCTGGTGCTCTGGGGCTTTTCTGCGGCCTTGGGCCGCCGCTGGGGGGCAGCCTGGCTGTTGCTGGGAGCGGCCACCGCGCTGCATCCGCTGGTGGGAGGCTGGAACGCCCTGCTGTTGCTTGCAGCTTGGCCCTTTTGGCACCGCAAGTGGCGGCGGGAACTTACCCCGGTGCCGCCTAAGTCCTGGCTGGGGGGACTCCTGCTGGGCGGGGCGATTTCGCTGGCAGGTCTCTTGCCGGCCCTGGCGCTTTGCTGGGGCGTGGATGCCGAGACGGCCGCCTGGGCCAGCCGGGCTTACGTGTATCACCGACTGCGGCATCATCTTTACTTTCCCGCTTTCCCCTGGGGGAACCGGTTGAGCTTCCTGGGGCTTGCGGTCGTGGGGGCCGGGGCATACTTCCTGCTGCGGCGATCATCCGCCTGGTTGCTGCTGGGCCGAATAACGCTGGGGGCCGTGCTGCTGGCCGCTGCGGGAGCCGCCCTGGGGCTGGCCGCTCCCTGGGACTGGGACACAGCCGCCTGGCTGCTTCGCTACTACTGGTTCCGCCCCGGCGATCTCTGGGTGCCCGCCCTGGTGGCCCTGGCCGCCACCGCCCTGATGGAGCGAACGCTTGCCCGGCAATCCGCCTGGGGCAGCTGGTTGCTTTTGCCGCTACTGCTGCTGGCCGGGGGGCACCTGGTCCAAGTGGTCTGGCAGCGGCATCACCACCGGTGGCCTCGGGCCGAGGCCCACATGAGCCGGGAACAGTTCGACGCCTGGGTGCAGGTGTGCCGCCGGGCTGGCAAGCTCTCGGGCCGCGGCGAGCCGGCCGTGTTTCTCACCCCGCGCTATACGCAGACTTTCCACTGGTACGCTCGGCGTGCGGAGGTGGTCAACTGGAAAGACGTGCCGCAGGACGCCCCTTCGCTTGTGCGCTGGTGGCGGCGGCTGGTGGACCTCTACGACTACCGCCGACTGAAAGGCACTGGTCCCTGGGAACAGCTTCCCCCGGACCAACTGCTCCGCCTGGCCCGGCGTTACGGGGCCAGCTGGGCCATTGTTCCTCGGGCCACAGGCCGGGAGTACCCGTTCCCGGTGGAGTTTGCCAACGAGCACTTCGTGCTCTATCGCTTGCCTGCCCCGGGCAAATCGCCGCTGCCGCGCCGGTCCGCTGTCGGGGAAAAACGGCCATGACCGATTGGCTCCCCCTACCTGGACCGCCCCAAGGAAAAGACCCGCAGCTTCTCGTGCTGGGGGCCAGCGGTCGCAGCACAGCCGAAATGGCCGCCCGCGAAGGCCTGCGGCCCTGGGTGGCCGATCGGTTCCGCGATTGGGACCTGGCTCGCTGGTGCCCCGGCGTGCAAGTGAAACCCTACCCGGCGGCCTTGATCCCCTTGAGCGAGCAATTTCCCCAGGCCCCCTGGCTTTACACCGGGGCGATGGAAAACCGCCCCCGGCTGCTGGAACAATTGGCCCGCAGACGCCCCCTGGCCGGCAACCCGCCGGAGGTGCTGGCCCGGGT
>JALSGI010000365.1 GCA_026982835.1 Planctomycetota bacterium
CACCACGCCTTCGCGGCAGAACATCACCGCCCGACGCATTTCGTTACGCAGCTCGCGGATATTGCCGGGCCAGCGATGCAGGCGCAGCACTTCCAACAACCGCGGCTCCACCCAGCGGACCGAGGTCTGGAAGTCGCGGGCCGTCTCCTCGATGATACCTTGGGCCAAGGGGACCACGTCCTGCGGCCGCTCCACCAGGGGAGGGAGATGGAACACCAGCTGCTTGAGCCGGAAATACAAGTCGGCACGGAACTGCCCCTGTTGGATCCATTGCTCCAGGTCCACGTTGCTGGCGGCGATGATCCGCACGTTGGCCCGGATCGTCCGGTTCGAACCTACCGGCTCGAACTCGCCGGTCTCCAGCACGCGGAGCAGCTTGGCTTGCTGGGCCTGGCCCAGCACTTCGATCTCGTCCAGCAGGATGGTCCCCCCCTCGGCCAGCTGGAACTTGCCCACCTTGTCCCGATCCGCCCCGGTAAACGCCCCTCGTACGTGCCCAAACAGCTCGCTGTCGATCAGCTCCTTGGCCAACCCGCCACAGGCCACGTGGACAAAGGGGGCCTTGGCCCGGTTGGACATCCGGTGGATCGCCTGGGCCAGGGTGGTCTTGCCTGTACCCGTCTGGCCCGTGAGCAAAATCGTCACGTCGTGCCGGGCGGCAACTGGCAACTCTTCAAACAGAGTGAACAAATCGGGAACATACGTGAACATTCGACAACCGGCGTGGACGGGGAGTTGCCGGTATTCGGAAGTACGACGGGCCGCAAGAGATGCCTCCTGCGCCAGCAGCTTCTCCGCCGAGTGACGGGAGCACCATGCGGGCATCCCGGCAAGGTCCACTACTGCCGTGAGATATTGATCGGCCCGAGTCAGTTGAGCCAACGGCACGCCGCGGTGCACCAGCCCCACCACAACCACCGTGCCCATGGGACGATCCTGCCGGAGCTCCTTGCAGAACTGCGGCAGCTGTTCCCAGCGGGCATCGTCCCGCAGGTCCAGCAGGAAAAATTGCCCTTGCCGGATGCGTCGCGTTTCAGCCCACGAAACCCTTTGCAACGGCTGAGCCAACTCCCGCTGCACACCGTGGGCCAGCGCCGCGTCCTCGGAGAGCAGTTGCCAAAATCCCTGGGAAGACGAAGACATGCGTTCGCTGCGTAACAGGAACCGGAAAACCACAACTCTGTCCGAACAGGAGCGATTGTAACCTGGCAAATTGTGCAATCAACGCATTTTCCACATTTGCGGCATTTTTTTCTCGCGGTGCACTATTCTTAATCTTTTCATTTTTTGTATATTCTCCCCATAGAAGGCCTGGGCCGAATCTCGCTGTCCGCGGACAGGCTGGCCTTGGGCCTTCTGCTCCGGTTTCCCCTCTCGCTTCCACTTTGGAGATGGCCAAATGGCTTCCATTTGGCAGAGGTTGGGGCTGGTTCCCCCTGGAGGCCGGCCCCCGTGGCGGTTGCGGGCGCAAGTTCGCTTGCTCCGCATGGGGGCCTGGGCCGTGGTGCTGCTTTACGTGCTGGGCGGGAGCGTGGTGGCGTTCATGCTGGCCGGGTGGAGTGTGCGGGGATGGATCAGCTGGAGCTTAGCTGGGGGAGAAGATCCACTGGCCGCGGCCATGTTAGGTCTGTTGGGGATCGTTACGCTTTACTACGCCTGGCAAGTAGTGCGTCTGCTTCGGTTCCTGGTCACTCCGGCCCTGGAAGACCACCCCGCGGAAGCGGCTTGCCGAGTGGTCACCCCCCAGGAGGCCAAGCCTCTGTACGAGCTTTCGCTGGCCTTGGCCCAACAGCTGAACAAGCCTTGTCCTGACGAAATCCGGTTGAGCGTGGAGCCGCAGTGCTTCGTCGTCGAGCAGCGCCGGTTCGGTGTTTACACCAGGCGGCGGTTGGTGCTGGTGCTGGGTATCCCGCAGCTGCTGGTCTTCGACATCCACGAGCTAAAAGCCCTGCTGGCCCACGAGTTCTCCCACCTGGCCCAGGACACCACCACCACCGTCTTTCTCTATCGGTTTTCCGAAGCGTTGCACCGGGAGCTGGTGCTCCCCTTTTGGCTGAAGCTGCGAATGTTGGACCCGTTGTGGTGGTTCGGCTGGGTGGTGCTGTGGGCGGTGCGAAAGCTGTATCGGCCGCTGCAGCACACCCAGGAGTTTCTGGCCGATTGGGCCAGCGCTTCGCTGGTTGGCCCGGAAGTGGCAAGCCGCACCATGCTCAAGGAATGGTGGGTGGCCACGCAGTTCCAGTTGCGCCTGGCGGAGGCGGGGCAAATGCCCCAGGGATGGAACCAATGGTGGGAGTTCCTGCAGGAGTTTGCGCGGCAATGGGAAGAACCGGCCCCTTGGGCATTGGACTACCTGCGGCAGCGACTCAACGAAGTGGAAGCCGACGGGGTGGAAGACTCGCATCCGACGGTTTCGGCCCGGCTGGCGTTTCTGGCCCAGCAGTTTCCGCCTTCTGAAGGTCTGCCGGAGGCCCCGGGGAGGGCCGTTCCCGCTCGGGTACTGGTGCCCCTGCTGAATGCCCCCTTGGCCGATTCGGCTCCTGCCGCGGACGCTGCTTCCAGCTAAATCGAGAAACAAAAACGACCGCCCGAACCGAGCGGTCGTGTGCGCTGGATTTATGGGTGCGGCAAGGGTTCTATTTCTTCCGCGAGAGAACCGGCTTGTGTTTGGCCTTTCTGGAAGGGAACACGTGCAGCGAAACCGGCCGGATCGCCGGGCGGCCGGAGTGGGAAGGCTGCTGCAACCCGGTGGCGTGCGGGAACGCCCGGAGGCGATGGCTGCCGGAAGGCTTGGCCTGAAGCTGCCGGTAAACCTGCTGAAAGACCGTGTTGGCATACGGGGCTCTCGGGTCCTCCCCAAAACTGCTGACAAACTCCTGATGCAGCCGGATGTGGCTGAAGTGATAGGGGCGGAAGTAATAGTAGCCGTGCAATTCCGGAAAGTAGGCGGCATGGGGCACCATGTTGCAATCGCCGTGGAACAAGGGGCCCAGGCACATCTCGCGGATCATCCAGCAGCACACCGACTCGTGCCCGCAACGGCTGCCGCACGAGGGACAGCAGGGTTCGCAGCAGGAGGCGTCCACCACTTCGGGGGTTTCCACCTGC
>JALSGI010000366.1 GCA_026982835.1 Planctomycetota bacterium
CACCACTTTCAGCTGTTGGCTCAGTTGCCGGGCTCGCTGCCACTTTTCCTGCAACAGCTCGCCGTGCAGGGAGAACTGCTCGGGCAACTCGGGCACCAGGTAGTGGTAGTTGGTGTCGAACCACTTGGTCATCTCCAGCGGCGGAATGCCTTCGTGCCCCCGGGCCAGGGCGAAGTAAAGCCGGGGGGTGATCCGCCGGCCTTCTTCTTCCCACAGCGAGGCGAACCGCTTCGGCACACAGCCCAGCCACAACGCGGTGTCTAACACCTGGTCGTAAAGGGCAAAGTCGCCCACGGGGAGCAGCTCCAGTTGCCCGGCCAGTTGGGTTTGGAGCTGGTCGCGTTGCAACTGGTCGATCCGCTGCTGGAACTCTTCCAGCGACAACTTGCCGGACCAGTAGCCTTCCAGCGTACGCTTGTACTGGCGCTTGGGACCCAGGCGGGGATAGCCCGGCACGGTGGTCATGTAGGGTTGCATGTTGCGGGCACTCCTTTTGGACATGCGAAGCAGAGGACCGCCCCAGGGGACGGCGACGGCCAAGTTTGTGTTGTTACACCAAAAAAGCCCCGGGAAGTAAAGCCCCGGGGAAGTGCCGTGAGGCCGCAGAGCGTCTTGTCCTGCGGGGGCCGATGGTGTAGGGTATGGATTTCCTGCCCGGGAGATTCCTCCTTTTATATCCGAAGACGGTGGAGCCATGAGCACAGCCAAGAAGAAACGGCGCAAGTCCCCCCGGCAGCGGCGGTTGCCGCGAGGCCCCAACGGCGGCGTGCAGCTTCTGCTGATCCAGAACGTGGAGCCGCTGGGCAAGCAGGGCGACATTGTGGAAGTGCGGCCCGGCTATGCCAACAACTACCTGCTGCCCCAAGGGCTGGCCACCATCGCCACGGAACACCACAAGCGGATGATCGAAAAGCACCGGGCGCGGCTGCTGGAGATCGAGCGTGCCCGGCTGGCCAGCTTGCGGGCCGAAGCGGAGCGATTGAGCCAGCAAAGCGTCACCATCGAGGCCAACGCCACCGACCAGGGGCACTTGTACGGCTCGGTGGGGGCCAACGACATTGCCAAGGCGCTCAAAGCCCAAGGGTTCCACGTGGCCCCCGAGCAGGTGCGGCTGCAAGGGCCGCTGAAGGAGCTTGGGCTTTACACGGTGAAGGTGCACCTGGGCCAGGAGATCGAGGCGGAGGTGAACGTGTGGGTGGTGCCGGTGGTGGGCCAGGAGGGATCGCCCCCCGCGGCAGAAGAAGCCGGCGGGCAGGAGTAATCGACCAATTGCCGACACCCCTTGGGGAAAACCGCGCGGCCTCAACCCTTTTGAGGGTTGGGGCTTTTTTATCGCCACCTGGCCCGGCGGCTCTCCCCCGGCTGGTTGAACGTGCCGGGCGGGGGTATGATGAGCAGGGCGAGTCAAGGGAGGCTTTTCAGCCGAAGGTTCCTACTTCACGGACGAGGGCACGAACATGGCCGGCAACGGGCAAGCACTCACCCCCACCGCGGCGCTGGAGCGCGTTCCCCCCCACAGCCTGGAATCCGAAAAGGCCGTCCTGGGGGGGATTCTGCTGGACCCGGATCGGTTCGACGAGGTGGCGCTGCTGCTCCAGGTAGAGGACTTCTACCACGACGCCCACCAGATCCTCTACCGCCACATGACTCAATTATATGAAGAGGGGAAGCGGATCGATCAAACCCTGCTGATCGACCGGATCAAGGCCGCCGGGGAGTTCGACGAGGTGGGCGGCTACCCCTACCTGGCCGAGCTGGTGCAGACGGTCACCAGTGCGGCCAACGTGGAGTTCTACGCCAAGGAGGTGCAGGAGAAGTCCATTTTGCGGGCGTTGATCCGGGCCGGAACCGACATCGTCCGCGACGCCTACCAGGCCCGGCACGAAGATTCCCGGGAGGTGCTGGCCCGGGCCGAAGAACGCATCTTCGCCATTCACGACCGTCGCTGGGCCGGGGAGGTGACGCCCATCGACCTGGTGCTGCAGGAGACCTTCACCCGCATCGACGCCCGGATGCACAGCAACGAAGGCGTGTTCACCGGTTTTACCGACCTGGACAACCTGACTGGCGGGTTGCACCCCGGGGAGCTGGTGGTGTTGGCCGCCCGGCCCAGCATGGGAAAAACCGCCCTGGCACTGAACATCGCCGATCACGTGGCTGTGAACCTGAAGGAAACCACGCTGGTAGTGAGCCTGGAGATGTCCAGTCTGGAGCTGGGCCAGCGGCTGCTGTGTTCCCGGGGAAGGATCAACGGCAACAAGTTCCGCAGCAATTTTCTTTCCGCCCGCGACCAGGAAAAGATCGTCCAGGCGGCCAACGAGCTGTCGCAAGCCCCGCTGTTCGTGGACGACACGCCCAGCCGCAGCGTGACCGAAATCGCCGCGGCCGCCCGGCGGCTGAAGCGCAAGCACGGGCTGGGGCTGATCGTCATCGACTACCTGCAGCTCATCTACCCGGACAACCCCAACGATCCCCGCCAGGAACAAGTGGCCAAAATGGCCCGGCGACTCAAGGCCATGGCCCGAGAGCTCAAAGTCCCCGTCCTTTGCCTGGCCCAGCTCAACCGCCAGGCCGAAATGGCCAAGGACAACCGCCCGCGGCTGAGCCATCTGCGGGAGTCCGGGGCCATCGAGCAGGATGCCGACGTGGTGATGTTCATCCACCGCGAGGAATACTATCTGAGCCGTGAGGAGCAAGAGCAGCGGGAGGACCTGCATGGTCGGGCCGAGCTGATCGTGGCCAAGCAGCGCAACGGTCCCACCGGCCAGGTGGACCTGTTGTGGCACCCCGAACAATTGCGCTTCGATTCGGTGGCCACCTACGGCCAGGAACACTACGACGAGCCGGAAGCCCAACTCCCTCCGCCCCCGGACGAGCTGGATTTCTAACCCACGCCGGCATCGCCCATGGCTTGTTGGGCGGGAAAAACGCTCCATCTTGCTTCACCGGCTGCCCGTCCTGTCCCGGACAGCGCAGTTTCCCCCGCCAATTTGTTGCCCGGCCCTGGTTTGTCCTTATAATCTGAATTGTTTTGGGGCTTCTGCCAGCACGGTAAGAGGAGGTGCCGGCTGGACGGGG
>JALSGI010000367.1 GCA_026982835.1 Planctomycetota bacterium
GGTTGCGGAGGATGGCCCGCACTGTAGAAGAAGAGCGACCGTTCCAGCCTTCGATATTTCTACGGTTCAGCTCCTTGGCAATCTGGCCGGGGCTCCATCCTCGATGGGCGTACAGCTCGAAAATCTCCCGCACCACCGGCGCCGTTTCCGGGTCGATGCACAACTCACACACGGGACGGCCGTTGCGTTTGCGCAACATCTGGCCGTGCTGGTCGCACAGGGGGCGTTTGGCAAAGCCAAAGGGCACCCGGCCCAACACCGTGCCCCGTAACACCGCTCCCAGGGCCCCGCGGAAGACCCGCTCCCGGATAAACTTGTACTGCATGGCCGCGTAGGTGCCCATGAAATGTACCTGGACCTCGCCGATCCCCTCCAGCAAATCCAGGCCGTCGGAAGCACCCACGATCCGCACTCCGGATTTCTTGGCCTGAGCCAGCAAGCCAATCCACTCGACCACCTGGCGAGACGCCCGGGTAAAATCGTCCACGTAGAACGTGTCCACGGGCAGCTTCCCATCCCAGGCAGCTTGCTGGAGCAGCTGGTATCCCCGGCGGGAACGGTCCAGCCCGCTCACCCCGTAGTCGGCAAACACCAGCTCCCACGGGATGAATCGCCCCTGGGCGCGGGCCGTGTGGAGGATGTTGCGGAGTTGGTCGCGGATGGAGGTGGGCTCGCTGTTGTCGCACGAGTAGCGACAATAACAGCAAGCCAGCTTCGCCTTCGCCCGCGTGCCATCCGGTTGGATGTACCCCACGTTTTGCCACCGGGGGTCTGCTTCTTCGATGGGCGTGCCGGACTGAAAGAACTGCCGGAACCGAGCAACCATCGCCCGGAGCCGTTGCTCTGTGGGCTCAGGCAGCAATCCGTTTTCGACCAGCTCCGGCCAGAGTTCCCGCTGCAAGAGAAGATATTCCCGAGCCAGTTCCCGGAGTTCTTCTCCTGGTGGCAAACCCCGCTTCCAGGAGCGGCGCAACGGCCGTGGCGGCTTACGCGGGATGATCTGGCCTTCGGGATGGGGCGAAGAAAACGAGGAACCCTTCGCAGACACGTGACGAGGAGTTTTCCCACGGTGTGTCATTGTTCTACCTCCTTGTTGGCGGATGGGGAAAGTCGCCTTGCCCTCTTGGCTCAAGGCAGAGGAAAAAAACACTTGCGACAACGGCTTGCGCGCAGCCCGATGCTCGGGAGTAACGTGCGCTTTGGTTCCAGGTGCCGCAGTCTCGTTTCGGGGATTGGAAAAACCCGCCGTGGGCACTTTCTGTCGCCTGTGCGGCTTTGTGGCTTGAGGGGTTCGCCCTGCATGCAGCAACACGTTGCCGGTCGTCCAGGCTGCAATCCAGCAAGGGCACCAGGAGACGTGTTGCCACAAGAGGGACGTGCCCCCCCGGCAGCCATTCCAGCCCAGGGTGTCCTGAGGGCAGGTCTTGCAACCTCTGGCCCCCATGCACAAGGCAGAGAGCAAGGCTCGAAAACGCGGTGCAGCCACTGGGTAAGGGCAACCCGCATTGTTTGGAAAAGGGGTACGGATTAGTAGGATTCACGGCACGGTGTCCTCCAAGAAGACGAAAGCTCGCAAGGCCAGAGCCGCGCATACGACCTCTGCGCGCGGCTCTGGTCTCTCTGGTCAGTCCTGCTCTTGCGGGGGGCTGGAGCTGGTCAGACGCTGGCGGAGCCACTTGTCCAGCTCCTCTCGTGGCACCAGCACGCGGCGGCCGATCCGCACCACAGGTAGGGCCTCCTCGCGGATCATCCGGTCCACGTGCCGCACCGAGCACTTCAGCAACTTCGCGACCTCGCGTCGCGTGAGTAGGTCATCCATGACTGATACTCCTACGTTAGAGTAAAGAGACAGCCTTCTCGGGTATCACCAGCGGGAACCAGAAGACCCGCCGGAGGCGGGCGGCACGTGGGCAAGAGCATCTTGCCCCTAGCGCGCAAGGCCCGCCGCAGAAGATACATCTCGTGCAAGAAGTAGCCTGCCCGAAGAACCCTAAAGGACAAACGTCCCCACCGCTGCGGTCGGGAGCAGCAGACCTTCATGACCTCCGTAGCACGAGGCTTCCTTTCCATTGCCAAGACTTCCTTGTCCTGGTTTGCGTTTCTCACGTCGATCTTACCCGAGGCGGGCATCCGCGATCCAACGGTTGCCTCGGGCAATTGTCCCTTGTCGGCCGCCGCCAGGGTCGGTCCGTCTTGGACCGCTTCCTCTTGTTCAACGATCCATTGTACCCAAGGCCAAAAATGCGTGCAGGCAATTCTGACTTTGCCTCTGACTGCTTCGGGCAACGGGCCGAGGATCGCAAACGGTACCGGGCGGCAGGGCCTTTTCTAGTGCCGGGGCTCCTGGTGGAGCATGGTACAAGAGCGGGTTCAACCTCCCACAAGGATCTCCCGCAGCACCTGACGCAGGCGCTGCCGCTGATCCGGGGAAAGCGCCGGCCATGCGGCCAGCACCGCCGCCAACTCGGGACAGCCCAAGGCATGCAGGAGCTGCTCGATCCCACCCTCAAAAGGCTGCTCACCTTGTGGAGCCACTTGTGGGCAGGGCTTGCCGGGGGAGGATTCGTCTTTGGGGCAAGCGGAGTCTGCCCGCTGGGGGGCCAAGTCTCCCGGCGGCCTGGTTCGTTCCACGGCCTCGCCTTGGTTCTTGGGGCCCGGCGCACCCAATTGCGCACCTTGGCCACAGGGGGGCTGTGGACAACTGCCTGCTGTTTGGGAAGTTACCGCAGGGGTTCGAGTCCCATCGCCTCCATCTTCTTTTCTGGCAACAAGTTGCATCCAGGCGCAAGGAGTGCCCCCGAGGGGACTTGCCCCGGAGTTTCTTTTTGGCCTGTCGGCTGCTGGCGGCTCCTGGCGTGCCCTGGAAGTGTGTGGAGAGTCTCTTTCTGGGCTGATACAGAATCTTCAAAGGCTTGGTTGCAGCCAACCCGTTCGGGGCGCCGTCAGAGGAGGCTGGGGGCGTTCTGATTCTGGAGGATGGAAGCGATAATCTCGGATTCGGCTTTGCGGAGGAGTTGCTGCCGGGTGCGGTAGTCGCAAAAAGCGGCCCGGAAGCTGTTGCGGATCAACTGGAACA
>JALSGI010000368.1 GCA_026982835.1 Planctomycetota bacterium
ATCCGCCCGGACCGCAGGTACCAGAGGAAGTTCTTGATCTGGTTGATCGAGATGGCGTAGCCCACGCCCACGTTCACCCGACCCCGTTTCTCGAACGACCCCCGGCCGTTGATACCGATCAGCTCGCCCTGCATGTTGAACAGCGGGCCGCCGGAGTTGCCCGGGTTAATGGCCGCGTCGGTCTGGATGCAATCGGCGTATTCCAGCAGCGTGCCGGCCGGGTACTGGTAGCGGTGCACGCCGGAGATGATGCCGAAGGTGACCGTGGGCTGGAAGTCGGTGGCCAGCAGGAACGGGTTCCCGGCGGCAAAGCACCACTGGCCGGGGGCCACCTGGTCGCTGTCGCCCAGGGGGACGGTAGGAAAATCCTCCCGGCCCAGCAGCTTGATCAGCGCCACGTCCCCCACGGGGTCCACGCCCACGATCACGGCGTCGTAGATTTTTCCATCCGGCAGGCCGCATTTCATGGCCACGCCAGCCCCGGAGGTGACGTGGAAGTTGCTCAAGGCGTAACCGTCCGGGGTGATGATCACGCCCGAGCCGCCCCCTCGGCCTCCCCGGCCGAAGATGGCGATCGTGGCCTGGCACGCCCGGCGGATGACCTCAATCCGCTGCTGCTCGGCCTGAAGCACTGGCTCCGGCACTTCCTGGGCGGCTACCGAAGCAGCCAGCAGGGGAACGAGCAACAGGGCCAACGTGCAGCGTCTCACAATCCGCTCCCTTTGCGCCAGGGTCACTTGAGCACTCGAATCCCGCACAAATCCACGAAATCATCCGCAGCAGCCGCCCCGGGGGGCGGAGCTACCTGGATGACCAGCTTGTGCACCCCTGCAATGTCCAGTTCCAGCCGGTGGGCCCGAGGGCGATCCGCCGCCGAGAGTTTCACCTGGGCCAGTACTTTGTCGTCGCCCCGGATGGTCAGCAGCACCGGCCCCTGGGAGAACTGCACCTGGTCGTCCACCCCCACCACCGCCTGCAGGCGGCCGTAGCGGCCTGCCAGGCGGAAACTCAGCTCGGTGCCGGACCGCAGAGCCAACCCCCGGGAATACACCCGGCCGTCCAGCTTCAAGGGGCGCGAGGCACTCCACCGTCCTCGCCGCACGCGACGCAGCAGTCGGTCTTCCTCCAGCGCCAGCCGCAGCTGCTCCTTGCGGGTGGTGAAGTTGGTCAGCGGACGGGGATGGACCACTTCAGCTTCCGGTTCCAGTTGGTCCAGATAGGCGATCTTGCCCAGGGAAAAATCGGCACGCTCCCACTGACTGGCCGGAAGCCGCAGCTTCAGCCCCCCGGGAGTGCTCAGGACAAAGGCTTTCTTCTCCCAGGCCACGGAGATGGCGGGGATTTTCCCCCCGGCGGTGGTGTAAAAGACGGCCTTGGGCTCCGGCTGCCTGGGCACGTTGGGGCGATAGAATACCACGGCGAACACCCGATCCAGCTTCACCGGCACCTGGGTCCCCTCCACCTCGAACTGCACCGCCTGCGGGGTGATCCGGCGGATGACCCCTTCCAGGTAATCCAGCGACTTATCATTGACAAACACCAAAAGATCGGCCTTGGCGTCAGCAAGTAGCACCTCGCGCCACTGCTTGGCCTGTTCACCTTGGGGCTTGCGCAGGCGCAGGTGGGCCACCTGGGCCACGTCCAAGGTGAGCCTCTGCTCCCAGAGTTCCACCTGGATGCGTTTGCCGTCGTAGCCCGGCACGGCCGGCAGCACCAGGTGCGTCCCATCGTGCAGTGTCAGCCAGGCTTTGGCCTGTCCCGAGGGTTGCGGCTTCTGCTGCGGCCGAAGCTCGACAACTTGCTCCAGTCCCAGGCGATGGGTTTTCCCTTGGCTCTGCAGCACCAGGGCCTGCTCTTCCACGGCCAGGAGTCGGCCGTGATGAGATTGCTCATCCAGAGTAAGCACGTTGACTGCGGAAGCATCCGCGGCCAACAGCAGTGCCCAGGACAACGTGCCGAGCAGAGGGTGCATGCTGCCTTACTTCTCCTGTTCCGCCACGCGTCGGAAGTATTCTTCGATCAGTTCCCGGTAGTGGGCTGGGAAGTTTTTGCCGATCTCCTGCAGGGCTTCTTCGCGTTTCTTGGGCGGCAGGTTCCCCCAGTCGGAAGAATTACCGATGTTCTTGCGGTCCACCTTGCCCGGGCCGGAACCGCCCAGGATGGCCGAATCCGGGGCTGGTTGGGCGGTGCGGATCTGCCCGCCACCGGGATTTTGCTGTTGTTGCTGCTGCTGTTTTTCCAGCTCTTCGATCATTTTGTCCAAGGCGGCGATGATGTCGTCTTCGCGCTTGATGACCCGCCGGCCGGCTCGGGCCAGTTGCAAGCGGCGCTCCACATCGCGCATCCAGCGGGCCACCTGGTCCAGCGAACCTTCTTTCATCCGCCGCAGGTCCTCTCGCATCAGCTCCCCCAGCGTGCGGTAGCGCCGCGGCAGCTGATCCACTTCCGCAAGCAGCACGTCCAGGGCCTGCAAGCCTTCCTTTTTGTGGGCCAGCCCGTGGTGGGCCACCGCCAGGTAGAAATAGTACCCGGCCGGGTCGATCACCTGCCGGGGATCGATCCGGCGGAACTCGGCCAGCGCCTCGTCGTAAAGCTGTTGCAAGGCCAGCCAGCGGGCATAGTACAGCCGCAGGTTGTGCCGCACGAAGGGGGAGAGTGATTCTTCGTCAAGCCACTTCCACTCGGGCAGCTTCTCGGCCTGCCAGGGGCGGGCGCAGCGCTGGACCAGTTGGGCGATTCGCGGGTCGGTCCGCCCCAGCAGCTCCACGGCCACCTTGAGCCGTTCCGGCGGGGCGGTGGCTTGCCGGAGCCGCTGCCACAGCGGGGCCAGTTGCTTAAGCTGCTGGTCGCTCAACTTGGCCCCTTCCAGGTAGCTTTGCAATTGCTGCTGAACCGCCTGGGCCGAAGGGGGAGCCAGCCGCACCTGGAGGTCTTCCTCTGCGGAGCGAACCGCCTGGGGCAAAAAACCACCCCCCAGACTCAACGCCAGCACTGCCAACACAACTCGGGCACCGGACATGACAAGTTTCCCCTTGGGATACGCGGTCGGGGGAAAACTCCCCTGCTATCAG
>JALSGI010000369.1 GCA_026982835.1 Planctomycetota bacterium
GGTAATGGCCGTCGCTTTCCGGTGGTCTCCGCTGCGCTCCGACCACCGGCTACTGGGCTGGCAAGCCTTCGGCTTGCTTTATGGTTTGGACACATCACACCTTGTGCTAGCACGCTAAACACGTACCCAGCTTTAGCTGGCGGAGAAGATCGACATGCGTTTTTTCCTGGCTCTCCCCGGGCTAAAGCCCGGGGCTCGCCGAATTCACAATAAGCGCCGACCAAAATACCAAACGGCGAGCCGGGAGCACGAGCTCCCGGAGACAATGAAAAACACGCGCTGACTCGCAGATTGCCTCCGCGAGTTGACACTCGCGGCTCGCTACCCCTCCACGCCTCCAAGCCCCCGGTGCGGAAGCACCATCCCCAAGACCCACGACCCAAGACCCAAGACCTCTGAAGCAAAGCGACATTCGTCGCCGTGTTGTGAACAACCGCATGCTCCCTCGCGCGGTGGCCGACGCACTTGACCCCCTGCGGGGGCTTTGGTGTACTCGGGCAAGCCGGGCAGCGGGCGGCCGCCGAGCCCCGATTCCAGGAGCGCTTCGGCATACCCCGTAAAAAAACAAACAAGAAAAAACAAAACAGGAGAGCACGCCGGTGAAGATTTCCCAGCGGTTGCAGCAACTGGAACCCTCGGCCACGATGGCCATGGCCGCCAAGGCCAAGGAGCTCAAGGCGGCCGGGGAGCACGTGGTGGATTTCAGCCTTGGGGAGCCGGATTTCCCCACCCCCCGGCACATTTGCCAGGCGGCCACCCGGGCCATGCAAGAAGGCCACACCCACTACACCGCCGCCAGCGGCATTCCCGAGCTGAAAGCCGCCATCGTCCGGCAGTACCAGCAGCGCCACGGTCTGCAGTACCAGCCCAACCAGGTGGTGGTCTCCAACGGGGCCAAGCACGCCCTGCACAACGTGTTTACCGCGTTGCTGGACCCGGGCCAGGAGGTCATCATCCCGGCCCCGTACTGGGTCAGCTACGCCGAGTTGGTGAAGCTGGCCTCGGGCGTGCCCCGGATCGTCCCCACCGAGGAGGCCCAAGGGTTCAAGCTCACGCCCCAGCGGCTGCGGGAGTCCATCGGCCCGCAGACCCGCGTGCTGCTTCTGTGTTCCCCGTCCAATCCCACCGGGGCGATGTACACGGCCCAGGAACTGGCCGCCTTGGCCGACGTGGTGCTGGAGCACGACCTGGTGGTGGTGGCCGACGAGATCTACGAGCGGTTGGTTTACCCGGGCCACCACTTCACCAGTTTTCCCACGGTGCGGCCCGGCCTGATGGAACGCACCGTGGTGGTCAACGGGGTGAGCAAGGCCTATGCCATGACCGGTTGGCGGATCGGCTGGACCCTTTCTCCGCCCCAACTGGCCCAGGCGATGGCCGCGCTGCAGAGCCAGGAGACCTCCAACCCCTGCAGCATCAGCCAGCATGCGGCCCTGGCCGCCCTGGAAGGACCGCAGGCGTGCGTGGAGGAGATGCTCCAGCAGTTCGCCCGGCGACGCCAGTACGTGCAGCAGCGGGTGACCCAGTGGGACGGAGTGAGCTGTCCCGAGATGGCCGGGGCGTTTTATGCCTTTTTGAACATCTCCTCCTACCTGGGCCGCCGCTACGGCGACACGCCGGTGGAAAACTCCCAGCAGTGGTGCCTGGCCCTGCTGGAACAGCAGAAGGTGGCCACGGTGATGGGCAGCGCCTTTGGAGCCGAAGGCTACGTGCGACTCTCCTACGCCACCGGGATGGGAGAACTGGAGGAAGGGCTGGATCGCATCCAGCGCTACTTGCAAAGCGCCCAGTAGAGCCCCAGCGTTACCGGGTCGAACAAAGCGTTTCGCCTCCCGGATCGGGCGACCCCCCCAAGAAGAAATCCTGGCCACCCCCGCAAAAAACCTTTGAAAACCCCCCGGCAAATAACGTACCCTGGAAAGACAAACGGCCACCAGGGACGGATGGCCCAATGGCCTCTGGGCCAAGTCGTGTTGTTCGTTCCGGTGGACCCCTGACGAGGAAAAGGAGCCGAAAACCATGACACGCTGGTTTGGTCTTTTTGCATGGGTGATCCTCATGGCTGCCGCATCCTCAGCAGACGCCGCCGGCCCCCAGGTGGGACAACCGGCCCCCGACTTCTCCCTCCCCGGCTCGGACGGAAAGACCTACCGCTTGAGCGATCTGCGGGGCAAGGTGGTGGTGCTGGCCTGGTACCCCAAGGCGTTCACCGGCGGCTGAACGGCCGAATGCAAGTCGCTGCGTGACAGCGGCGCGGAGTTGCGCAAGTTCCAGAACGTGGTCTATTTCGCCGCCAGTTGCGATTCCCCGGAGGTGAACAAGCGGTTTGCCGAATCGCTGGGGGTGGACTATCCGATCCTGAGCGACCCGGGCTGCAAGGTGGCCCGGGCCTACGGCGTGGCCTCCCCCACCCGCAAGTTCCCCCAACGGTGGACGTTCATCATCGGACCCGACGGAAAAATCCTGCACATCGAAAAACGAGTCAACGCCCGCGGCCACGGACAACAGGTGGTCCAGTTGCTGGAGAAGCTGGGCATCAAGAAGAAGTCCTAGCCGCGGAAAGGCCCTTTCTCGGGGAGGGCTTCCCCTATGACGCTCACCAAGGCCATTCTCACCATCTTCCTGTTCGTCGTCCTGGGCACGGCCTTGGGCGGCGGGATCGGCTTCCTGGTCGGAGCGCTGACGCCGGAGTACTACGAGCTAGTCTTCGGCTACCTGCTGGACAACATGCGGGAGGAAGGCCACCCGGTGTCGCTGCCTCGCTTGGGGGCGGGACTAGGGCTGGTCCAGGGAGCCATCTGGGGAGCCGTGATCGGCCCGCTGGTGGTCCTGCTGGTCACCTGGTACCAGGTGCGGCGATTGAAGAAAGACGGCGGTTCCTAGCACGAGCCCGTCCCCCCTTCCCCCACGGCGTGTACGTTTGCTAGTACGTGTTTCGCGTGCCAGCACAAGGTGGAGCGTTTCCAAGCAAAAACGAGTCGCTTCTTCTCCGGCGAGCCGCGTGCGTCAGCACGCGGTTGGTTTGAACCGTGTCGGCGATTGCTCCTGTTCGATGCAACCGGGAGCTTA
>JALSGI010000370.1 GCA_026982835.1 Planctomycetota bacterium
ATCATCGATGGGAGCATGGGAGACTTTGACCGCGCAGGCCACGCCCCCGGAGGATTGGGCCTCCCAGACTTCGGCAAACCCGCCGCGGCCCAGGCGGCGCACAAGTCGAAGCCCATGCTTTTGTTCAAGCTCCTGGCGAATTAGGTCATCCATTGCTGCTCTCCCCGTACTAGGACCGGGCCGGAAACCATGCCTCTATTGTAGAGAGCGCAGCGGGAGGGTGCATCTGGGAAAAAATTTTCGGCTTGCGGCTTGCGCCTTGCGCGGGTGCTTCCGCAGCGGGGGCTTGGGGGCGTGGAGGCTTGGAGGCTTGCGGCGGTGCTTCCGCACCAGTGCGAGAAAAAGCGTTTATTCGTTTATTCTTGCAACGGCGAGCCGTCGACTTCAGTCGGCGGAGAAGATCGACATGCGTTTTTTCTCGGCTCTCCCCGGGCTAAAGCCCGGGGCTCGCCAACCGCGTGCTCACGCACGCGGCTCGCCGGTACAAGAAAAAACGCCGACTTGTGCACCAAACCGGCGAGCCGCCAGCACGAGTTCCCGGTTGCAATCCCTCCAGCGGATAAACCCAGCCAGCAGCCGGCCTCTCGAATCCTCATTTCCCGCCGCTGCCGGCTTGCTGGGGGGCCGGCTTCACCGGGGCAAAACGGCTCGTCTCCAGAAACGCAAACAGGTCGGCGATCTCCTGCGGCGAAAGCGGGTTGAGCAGCCCCTCGGGCATCACCGACACCTTGGCCGGGGCCATCTGCTCGATGGAGTCCCGATCCAGTTCCAGCTTGGTCGCATCCGGCAGAAGCAGCACCACCTTGCCCGGCGGGGCCTCCGGCAGCCGCAGCCCGGTGAACACCTGCCCGGCCTCGGTCGCCACCGTCACCGAGCGATACTGGTCCGAAATCACCGCCGAGGGGAACAGCACCGACTCCAGGATTTCCTTGCGGGTAAAACGCCGCCGCACGGTGGAGAGGTCCGGTCCCACGGCCGCTCCTTGATCGCCGAAGCGGTGGCACTTCAAGCAGGTGGCCTTCTCGAACACCTGCCGCCCCCGCCCAGCGTCGCCGGGAGTTCGCTCCAACAAGCGCACCAGTTGCTCCAATGTGTACTTGGAGCGGCTGGGATCCACCTTGGGCAACTGGGCCGCCGGGGCGTTGGGGAATCGCTTGGCGTACCACCGCTGGTAGTGCTCCAGGGCCTTGGCCACCGGCACCGCTCCTGGATGGGGTGATCCGGTCCAGCGGGCCAGAAGCGCCGTGGCGGCCTTGCCCCCGGCTTCGCCCAGACGCAGCCCGGCCACGATCACCGCCCGGTAGGCTTCGGCCTTTTGCGGTCGGGCCTTCAGCTTCAGCAGCGCTTGCAGCACCAGTTGCAGCGTGGCACGGTTGTCGGTGCCCAGGGCCTGCACCAGCAGGGGGAAGTCCTCTTCCTGGGGATGCTGGGCCAAGGCGCGGATCAACTGGTTGCGGTAGTCGGCGTGCAGGGGGATGAGCTTGCGCAGCACGGCCTTGGCCGCCGGGGAGCCGCTGCGGCCCAAGGCCCCGATGGCCGCCTCCAGCACTTCGCGGGCACCGGCCCCCAGCTGCTTTTGCTCCACGGTGGCGATCATCTGGTCCAGCACCTGGTCCAGGTCGGCGATCTGCTCGGGACGGCTGCGGCGCAGCACCAGCCCCGTGGCCCAGGGACGCCGCTGCCACGAGGCCAGCAGTTCCTTTCGCTGCCGGGGCGAGGCGTTTTCCAAGGCGCGGGCCACCAGGTTGGCCAGGTAGGGCTGCATCGAGTGCCCCCCTTCCCAGGACTGCGTGCGCTCGAACCAGTCCAGCAGCCGGGAGAAGCGCTTCGTGTTCCAACTGCTTTTCACATAGGCCAGGCACAGGGCGTAGTGGATCTGCTGCTGGCGATCGGGGGTTTTTTCCAGTGCGTCCAGAAGCACCTCGGCCGCTTCCGGGGCATCCAGGGCGGCCATCAGCCGGGCAAACTCGCGTTGCACGGCCATCTGCTGATCGGGCGTGAAACCCAGCTGGGCCAGTTCGCGGCTTTCCTGGGCGGTTCGAAATCCATAAACGGCTCCTTCGGCCAGATTACGCAGTAGCCGTTGGTTTTTGATTTTCGCCAAAAGGGCCAACTGCACCGTTCGCACCACATCCAGCACCAGTTGAGGTGAGCTGGACTTGGGCAAACGCATGGCTTTTTCTGCAACCAGATCCGCCGGCAGCTTGCCCTGGCGGAAGAGGGCCACAGCCATCTGGGTCAGGGTATGGCTGGACCGGCGAAGCCGACGCAGGTGCGGGAGCCACTTTGGAGAGTCGATGCGCCCCAAGGCCCTAGTGGCCGCAAAGCGAACAAAGCGGTCCTCATGCTCCAGCAACGGAAGCACAGACTCCAGCGGCGGCTCCAACCCGCTACGCAAGTACGCTTCCAGAGCCCGGCGCACCAGGGCCGGATTCTCATCTTGCAGGATGCGCTGGAGTACCTGGGCCGTCTCCGGCGTGGGATGATCTCCCAAAAGCCACAAGGCGAACTGCCGCGACTCCACCGGCCCGGTGGTGGCCACCTGGGCCAGTAGCTTTCCCGAGGGCTTGGGACCCAGTTGGGCCAGGTAGGCCAAGGCGCGCACCCGCTGGGGGGCCGTGCCGCTTCGGGCGAAGTGTTCCAGTTGCTTGGCCCACCGCGGGCCCAGCTTCTTTTTCAGCCGGGCGGCCATTTGGCGGTTCCAGGCCGCTTGCGGCTGGGGGCTGGCCAGCAGTTGTTCCACGGTTTGCGGCTGCGGAGTGGGTCTGGCCTTTGTGGAGCCGTAGTGCAGGCGGTAGATGCCGCCGCGGGTGCCCCGGCCGCCGGTGCAGAACAACACCGTACCGTCGCGGTCCACCTCGATATCGGAGACGTTGAGCGGGTTGCCCGCCACCAGCGTTTCCCAGCTGCCGGTGAACGTGGCCCCCTGGGGCTTGAGCAGCACGGCGATGATCCGGCCCATCGACCAGTCGCAGATCAAAAACGCCCCGCGGTACTTTTCCGGAAACAGCGTGTGTTCGTAGAAGACCACGCCGGTAGGGGAGCCGCGTCCGATGTCCACCGCCGC
>JALSGI010000371.1 GCA_026982835.1 Planctomycetota bacterium
CCCCTGCCTCTTTCCCCAACCCCCCGGTCGTACAGCCCCTGCCGGAAACCGCCACGGGGCACAGCGGACCGGCGTCCCGGTGGATCGTCCACCACGTCCGCGACGGAGATTCTTTGGAACGCCTGGCGGCCAAGTACCTGGGCGATCCGGCCCGGGCCGAAGAAATCCTGCTCTGGAACTGCGACCGCATCGACGATCCGGCCATGTTGCCCCTGGGCGTGGAACTGCTGATCCCGCGCCCCGGACTCTGAACGCCCCGCCATTTTCCCAACAGTTCCTGGGGTCCCCTGCCCTGCTCTTGTCGCCGGAGAAGCGGCTTCCTATACTCGCGGTGAGTTTGAACTTCCGCCTGCTGGAGCAGCTATCTGCAAAGGTTCGGCCTCCTCCGGCCGCATGGTGGAAAGTCCTTGCTGCAAAAACATCTCCTGCCATGAAAAGCCAGCGCCGCCACGAACTGAAAACCAATCCCCTGGCCGTCTGGGTAGAGCGAATCATCCGCCAGGTGCAGCCCTACTGGAAGCTCATCACCGCCGCCGTGGTGGTGATCGCAGTGGTGTGGCTGGGCACGCTGATCCTCAAGGCCCGGCACGAAGCCCGATTGGAACAAGGGTGGGACCGGTTGTTCGCCATCCTCCGCGACGAGCATCTCAACCAACTGATCCAGCAGTTGCAAGAGGACGAACAAACCAAGGACCTCCGCCCGGAGGAACAACGCCGGGAAGCCCTCGCCCGCCTGGCCGAACAACTGGATGCCGTGGCCCAGGCTTACGCCGACACCCCCGTGGCCACCTACGCCCAGGTGGAACTGGGAGACATCTACTACGCCCTGGGGCTGTCGTATTTGTTTCAGGACGTGGAGGAGGCGCGAAAGTACCTGGATCGGGCGGTGGAGTCCTACCAGCAAGCCACCACCACCCGGGTGACGGAGCCGCAACTGGTCCCCCGTGCCCGCTTCGGACTGGCCCAAGCCCTCGAAGCCCGTGGCCGCTCCTCCCGCGACGACTCCCCCCACGACTGGCAACGCGCTCAGCAAGAGTACGAACTGCTGACCCGCTCCCCCAGCATCTATCACCCCCTGGCTCAGGCCCGCCTGGACGCCATGCAGCGCGGCCGCTTCCACGAGTGGTTTTGGGAAATGGCCGAGGCGGAACCGTAAAAGAACCTCACCCCAGGCGGTGCGCCCTGGTTCGGAAAAATACCCACTCAGCGCGGGGGTGTCCGCAGGTCTTGGACGGTGCTTCCACACCGGGGGCCTGGGGGCTGGAGGGCGTGGGGGCATGAAGGCTGGCGAGCCGCCAGCTTCAGCTGGCGGAGAACCGGCGAGCCGCCGACTTCAGTCGGCGGAGGGCTTGGGGGCTTGGAGGGATGGCGAGCCGCGGGCGTTAGCCCGCGGAGAACCGGTGAGCCGCCAGCGTCAGCCGGCGGTTGGACGGCAAGCCCTCGATCTGCTTGCGATTGGCACCATCTGCCGCGTCGGCCCGCCTTTCCCTGCCTGCGGGGGATGGCACGGCCACCGGGAGGCGATACACTGACGGGTGGTTCGATGCCGCTTAGCTGTCTCCGCAGTGCTTGGCGGCAGGCATCTTTGCCGGCTCCCCGTGCAGGAACTCCAGCCATGGACTCCCGCTTTCTTGAGCACTTGGATCAGCAGCTCCAGGAGCTGAAAACCACCGGCCTGTACAAAGCCGAGCGGGTGATGACCTCCCCGCAGCAGGCCTGGATCACCGCCCAGGGCAAGAAAGTGCTCAATCTTTGCGCCAACAACTACCTGGGCCTGGCCAACCACCCGGAGCTGGTGGCCCGGGCCAAGCAGGCCCTGGACCGCTACGGCTTTGGGCTTTCTTCCGTGCGGTTCATCTGCGGCACGCAAAGCGTGCACAAGGAGCTGGAAGGGCGACTGAGCCGCTTCCTGGGCACGGAAGACACGATCCTTTATTCCTCCTGTTTCGACGCCAACACGGGGCTGTTCGAGACGCTGCTGGGGCCCGAGGACGCCGTTATCAGCGACCAGCTCAACCACGCCTCGATCATCGACGGCATCCGGCTCTGCAAGGCCCGACGCCTCCGCTACGCCAACAACGACATGAAGGAGCTGGAGGCCCGGCTCCAGGAGGCCCAGGACGCCCGCTTCCGCCTCATCGCCACCGACGGGGTGTTTTCCATGGACGGCATCCTGGCCAACTTGCCGGCCATCTGCGAACTGGCCGACCGGTACCGCGCGCTGGTGATGGTCGATGACTCGCATGCGGTGGGGTTTGTGGGGCCCCGGGGACGCGGCACCCCCGAGCACTTCGGGGTCACCGACCGCGTGGACATCGTCACCGGCACGCTGGGCAAGGCCCTGGGCGGGGCTTCCGGCGGCTACACCTCCGGCCGCAAGGAGATCATCGCCTGGCTGCGCCAACGCTCCCGACCCTACTTGTTCTCCAACACGCTGGCCCCGGTCATCGCCGCCACCGGCATCCACGTGCTGGACCTGCTGGAACGAGACCCGAACATCGTCGGCTCCCTGTGGGAAAACACCCGGTTTTTCCGTCGGCGGATGAGCGAGTTGGGCTTCCAGATCATCCCCGGCGAGCACCCCATCGTGCCGGTGATGCTGGGCGACGCCCGGCTGGCAACCCAGATGGCCGATGCCTTGCTGGAGGAAGGAGTGTATGTGATCGGTTTCTCCTATCCGGTGGTGCCCAAGGGCCAGGCCCGCATCCGCACGCAAATCTCCGCCGCCCACAGCCGGGAAGATCTGGAGTTCGCCCTGGAAGCGTTTGCCAAGGTGGGCTGCCGCCTGGGGGTGATCCACTGAAAGCCTATCCGAAAAACTCACCGCAGGGATTGTTTTCCCCGGGTTGCCGTGGTCCACACTGGGAAGCCGGTATCTTACGGAAAGAAAGGAATCGGCGAGCCTCCGGCTTTAGCCGGGGGGAGGGCCGCGTATCCTAGCCTTTGAATTTTCGGATAGGCTCCAAGTAAGAGCCTGTCCCGAAATTAGGTGTGGCCTGTGGTGAGTCGCCGGAGCATGAGATGAATCATGCTGATCTGGATCATGGCTTCGCTGGTGGCGGGGTT
>JALSGI010000372.1 GCA_026982835.1 Planctomycetota bacterium
CTGGCGGCTCGCCGGTTGTAAGAGTAAACGCTTATTTCCGCCTCGTGCGGAAGCGCCAAACCAAGTGATGTGCTAGCTGGCTAAACACGTACGCCTGATGGCCTGGATGCCCGGGGAGCAAGTGCAAAAGTTTTTACTGGAGGACTTCGGCGTGCGGTTGAGCAAAGAGCGGTGGAGGGGACGTGCAAGCACCTGGTGGGGGCGCGGTGCAAGGGATCGGGGATGCGCAACTGGCGAAAACGCCGGGCCGAGGCGGTGTTGAGCCTGCGGGCGGCGCTGTTGAATGGAACTTTTGACCACCTTTGGACCACCTGCATCCGCCAGGCTGCCTGAAAACCGCCACAAAATTTCAGCCGCACCCCCTCGCCTTGGTTCTTGGGGCTCGGCGCACCCAATTGTGCACCTTGGCCGCAGGGGGGCTGTGGGCAACTGCCTGCTGCTTGGGAAGTTACCGCAGGGGGTTCGATTCCCGCCGCCTCCAGTTGTCGGGACACGACACTTCGTCTTGATCCCAGATTGATCCCAAGGAGGCCCGGAAGCTCCGGCTCACCGGGTCTTCCTTTTTGCGCAGCCAGTGGATTTGCGGTGGTTCGGCCCATAGCCACCCGAGAGCGGCACACCCCCCAGGCGGCCGCCACGCACGCTACGCCTGACAGCAAGCGGGCACGCACTTGAACGTTTTTCGCACACTCCTCGCTTCAGCTTCGTTCCCGGCAAGCAGCGGGGATCTTCAGGGCCGAGGACGTTCTACGCGGCTGTGCCCTTGCAAACTTCCGGGCTCCCTCTCCGGCTGGGATTGGACCGTTGCGGTGGGCAGAGGTTCTGGTCACCAAGAAGCCAGTTACCTGCAAGGACCCGGCCGCACCACCCCCGGGAGCAATAGAGTCTCGCACCTCGAACAGCCTGTTGAAAAATGCAGGAATGGACGGGCAAGGTCACGTCCGAGCCGCTTTTTCCAGGACTTTGGATAAACCCAGAAACAAGTTCCGGCTTGAAGAGGACTTATTCAAGGGGCTGCCCCGAGGAGAGCAAGAATCGTTTGCTCCGGGCCGGTCCAGTATGCACAATATGTGCTGTTTCCCTCCTGGCAGAGAGCGGGAAAAAGCCAAGACTGGAGAGGGCCACAGGGGAGCCGGCTGCAAAGGACGGCAGCAAGCAGCGTTTTCCCCTGCGGCAAGTGATCCTCCCCCGACCAGTAGCGAGGTTTCTCCATGAAGTGCAGACGTGCTTGCCTTTGGTTTTGGGTTGCCGGTGCAAGTGTGGTCCTGTTGGGGTCGTCCTTGGCTCGGGCCGATTCGCTGCGGGTGCTCCCTTCGGGCCAGAAGCCCCAGGACGCCCGGCTCGGGGAGCTGAAGCACCTGAACAGTTACTTTCCCTTCCAGGTGCCGAAGACCGTCCAGGAGTGGAAAGCGCGGCGGGAGTACGTGCGGCGGCAGGTGCTGATTTCCCAGGGCCTGTGGCCGCTGCCGCCCAAGACCCCGCTGCGGGCGGTGATTCACGGGCGTCGGGACATGGGCGACTACACGATCGAGAAGGTGTACTTTGAGAGCCTGCCGGGTTTTTACGTGACGGGGAATCTCTACCGGCCCAAGAACATCCAGGGCAAGGTGCCCGCAGTGGCCTGCCCGCACGGGCACTGGGCTGGGGGACGGTTCCACGATGCGGGGGTGAAGCGGGTTCGAGAGCAGATTGCCCGGGGCGAGGAGCGGTTCGAGCGGGGGGGCCGCAGCCCCTTGCAGGCCCGCTGCGTGCAACTGGCCCGGATGGGCTGCGTGGTGTTCCACTGGGACATGATCGGCTATGCCGACAGCGTGCAGCTGGCTCACCGGCCCGGCGTGCGGAAGCACATGAACACGCTGGAGAACTGGGGCTTTTTCAGCCCGCAGGCCGAGCTGCGGCTGCAAAACATGATGGGCTTGCAAACTTGGAATTCGATCCGTGCGCTGGACTTTTTGCTTTCGCTCCCCGAGGTGGACCCGACCCGGGTGGGCGTGACCGGGGCCAGTGGGGGCGGCACGCAGACGTTTCTGCTCTGCGCCGTGGACGATCGGCCCACGGTGGCCTGCCCGGCCGTGATGGTTTCCACGGCCATGCAGGGGGGATGCAGCAGCGAGAACGCTCCTTACCTGCGGGTGGGCACAGGCAACGTGGAGATCGCCGCCCTGTTTGCTCCCAAGCCGCTGGCGTTGATCGCCGCGGACGACTGGACCCGGGAAATGCCCACCAAGGGCTTCCCGGAACTGAAGCAGCTTTATCGCCTGCTGGGGGTGCCGAACCGGGTCACGCTGGGAGCGTTCGTACAGTTCAAGCACAACTATAACTCGGTCAGTCGGCACTTCATGTACCAGTGGTTCAACCGGCACTTGAAGCTGGGGTTGGAAGAGCCGGTGCTGGAGCGGGACTACCCGTTTCTCACCAAGGAAGAGCTAACCGTCTGGGACGAGCAGCACCCGGCTCCCAAGGAGCGGGGCGATGCGTTTGAGCGCCGCCTGGTGCGCTACCTGACCACCACGGCCGAAAAACAACTGGCCGCCTTGGTGCCCAAGAACGCCCAAGGGCTGAAAGAGTACCGCCGTGTGGTGGGCGGGGCGATGGAGGTGCTGCTGGGCCATCGCCTGCCGCAGGAAGAGGAGCTGGAGTTCAAAAAGGTCCACGAAGAAGACCAAGGGGAGGTGATTTTGTTTACCGGTCTGTTGCGCAACACCCGGGTCGGCTCGGAGCTGCCGGTGGCCTTCCTGCTGCCCAAAAACTGGAACAAGCAAGTGGTGATCTGGTTGACGGAGCAGGGGAAGGCGGGGCTTGGCGACGGGCAGGGGAGGTGGCGTCGGGGCGTGCGGCGGCTGCTTGCAGCCGGCTTTTGCGTGGCGGCGGCGGACCTGCTTTACCAGGGGGAGTTTCTGGCCCCGGGCGAGAAGTTCCAGAAGACGCGCCTGGTGGGATCGGGTCGGGGATCGTGGAAGTATTGTGCTTGTTACACCTTCGGTTACAACTTGCCGGTGTTTTCGCAACGGGTGGGGGACGTGCTCACCTTGGTGAGCTTCATTCGCCACCACCCGCAG
>JALSGI010000373.1 GCA_026982835.1 Planctomycetota bacterium
GGGAGCTCCTCCAGCACAAACACAATAATCATTGATAGCACGCTAAACACGTACGTTTATTCTCCCAGCACGGCCGGCACCAGGTAGAACTGCCCGTCGCTGCGAGGAGCGCCCGCCAGGGCTTGCTGGCGGGGGAGGCACTCCTGCGGCTGGTCCGGGCGGAAGACGTCGGTCAGCTCCACGGCGTGGGCCAGAGGTTCCACGCCTTCGGTGTCCAGTTGGCCCAGCTGGTCCACGTATTCCAGCACGCGGGCCAGCTGGCCGGTGAGCTGTTGCAGCTCCTGCGGCTCCAGTTGCAAGCGGGCCAGTAAGGCCACTTTTTCCACGTCCTGGGGCGAAAGGGCCATGATGTGCGGGAAATCTCCTGGGGAAAGTTCGCCGCTGGGGGGGAGGGGCTACGATTGCTTGGTTTCTTTTTGCAGCTCCACCGGCAGGCGGAAAGGCCGCTGGCGCACGAGCCGGGTCACCGCGCCGCTGCGCAGGCACTGGGTGCATACGCGCATCCGCTTGTTGGTGCCGTTGGCCGTGGTGACTCGCACCCGCTGCAAGTTGGGGCGGAACTGCCGCCGGGAAATCCCGGTGATCTTGGTCCCCACCCCGCCCAGGTACTTCGCCCGACCGCGGGTGGCCACCCGGTTGCCCACCAGGGGCTTTTTGCCGCAGATTTCGCACACGCGAGCCATGCTTTCGTACTCCGACTCCTGGGAAAGCAAAGGGTTTCCTGGCAAAACTTTTACTATAGCCGATCCGGCTGCGGCAACAAGGGCGGCCCTGACCCGATTCCCTTTTCCCTCTTGCACCCCAGATGTGCCGACTTCCGGCCACCTCCTCTTGATGCGCCCCGCAGCAAAACCTAAGAACTCCGCGGTGTTTGCCGTCCCCGGTGCATGCTATCGCCGCCAGCACCGCTGGCAGGAGGCTTGCCGCTCGTGAAAATGCCAGGAAGGCCCACCCCTTGCCAAACCCGCCCGCCGCTGCGGCCCGGGGATGCCGCAGCCAGAGGGCCTGCGCGCCGGTGGCTTGCGGGGCTGGCCCTGGGGCTGGTGCTGGTCCTGGGCGGATGCCAAAGCGTGGGGCTGCCTCTGATGGCGTTGCACCACGCGGAGACGCCGGAGCCCACCGCCGCCGAAGTGCGACTGCAACAGGTGCTTGCCCGCTACGGGCTGCCGCAGGGAGGGGCGCAACAGCAGTTGCGGCTCCTGGTGGCCCAGGTGGAAGGGCGGCCCAGCGTCGAGGGCCTGTTTGCCGTGGGCCAACTGGCCCAAGCCCTGGCCGAAGATGCCACCGAGCGTTCCGAGACGCTGCGCTTGCACCTGCTGGCCGCCACCGCTCTCTGGGCGGCGCTGAACGACCCCCGGCTGGCACACCAGCGAAACCCCTACGATCCCCTGTTGCAGCACTTGCGGCACAGTTATCAGCGGTCGGTGGAAGCCGTGGTGCGGCTGGTGCAGCAGGAAAAACCGCTGGCAGCCGGCAAAAGCTACTGGGTACGCGGCCCCCAGGGACAGCAGCGCCATCTGACCACGGCTCTCTATTCTCAGGCTTGGCACCCGGCGATGGTGCAGCGGTACGAAATTGCCTCTGACTATGTGGTCCAGGGGCTAGGGCAACATTATCGCAGCTTCGGCCTGGGTGCTCCGCTGGTGCTGGTGGCCCGAAGCAGCGTCCCGCTGCGGCAGGCGGCCTACTTCCCGCCGGGGATGGCCGCCCCGGCTACCGCCCTGGTCCGCCCGGCCCAGGACGACTGGTTCCAGCAACCGCTACGGCTGGAAGGTCTTCCCCTGCGGCTGGAGGTGTGGGACACCTACGAAGTGACCCAGTTGCAACTGGCCGAGGGGCGCGTGCCGCTGGAGGTGGACCTGAGCACCCCGCTGGCCTTCTACCTGCAAAAAGCGGCCTGGGAACCGCTGGCCTTTACCGGCTTTCTCTGGGGAGGCGACGCAAGCGACCACTTGGGATTTTTCCTCTATCGTCCCTACCAGCCGGGCAAGGTGCCCGTGGTGTTCATCCACGGCCTGTGGTCTGATCCTTCGGCCTGGGCCGAGATGATCAACCGGTTGCAAGAGTCGCCCGAAATCCGGCGGCATTACCAGTTTTTCTTCTATGCCTACCCGACGGGCCAGCCGTTCTGGTACAGCGCCGCCCAACTGCGCCGCGACCTGGATCGGCTGCTGGCCACGCTCGATCCCCACGGCCAGGACCCGGCCCTGCGGCAGATGGTGCTGGTGGGTCACAGCATGGGAGGGCTGCTGGGCCGGATGCTTACCGTGGAGAGCGGCGAAGCGTTCTGGGCGGCGTTCAGCCGCACGCCGTTTGAGCAGATCGAGGTCTCCCCGGAAGTGAAGGAGGACCTGGGGCAGACGTTCTTTTTCCACCCGCACCCGGCCGTGCGCTGCGTGGTGATGATCGCCACGCCGCACCGCGGCAGCCATTTCGCCAATCGGCTCACTTCCTGGATGGTGAGCAAGGTGGTCACGCTGCCGCAGGCGCTGACCCGGGGACTGAACGAGCTGCATCGCAAGAACCCGGGCATTCGCTGGCGCAACAGCCCCTTGCGCAGTCGCACCAGCGTGGATTCCCTTCAGCCGGACTCGCCCGCCCTGCAAGTGCTCTTGCAGGCCCCGGTGGCCCCCTGGGTGCACTATCACAACATCCTGGGCCGCCGCAGGCCGGGAGCTTCCGGCGACGGGGTCGTGAGCCTGCAAAGCGCCCGGCTGGAGTTTGCCGCCTCGCAGCACGTGGTGATCTGCGACCACATGAACATCCACCGCCACGGGGAAACCATTCGCATCGTGCGGCAGATTCTGCTGCACCACCTGCGGCACGGCGTGCTGCCTGCGGCAGGCGGCACGCGGTGACCCCCGGCTGCCGGTGCAAGGCAACCCCGGCAAACGCACCTTCCGGCCTCTGGGGGGGGAATTGGTCTCTGCCCGGACTCGACCCTCCGGCGGCTTGATGTACGATGGAACCAGCAGAAGAAAACCGCCCGCGTTGACGGCTCCAAGAGGACTGCCCCATGACCGTGCTGGACCTGCAAGCAGTGCGCAAAACCTACCG
>JALSGI010000374.1 GCA_026982835.1 Planctomycetota bacterium
AAAAGGCCACTGCGGCACCTGCACCGCCTGCCTGGATGCCTGTCCTACCGGGGCATTCGTAGCTCCGGGGGTGCTCGACAGCCGCCGCTGCATCAGTTATTTGACTATCGAGCTTAAAGACTCCATCCCGCGGGAGCTTCGCCCGGGGATAGGCTCCTGGCTGTTCGGCTGCGACGTGTGCCAGGAAGTGTGCCCCTGGAATCGCAAGGCACCGGTGGCCGAGGAGCCGGCCTTTGAGCCCCAGCCGGGGCTCAATCCCGTGGAGCTGCTGGAGTTGTTTTCGCTTTCCGAGGAAGCGTTTCGCCGCCGTTTCCGGCACACCCCGCTTTGGCGCCCGCGGCGCAGGGGACTGCTGCGCAACGCGGCCGTGGTGCTGGGCAACCAGCGCTGCGCTCGCGCCGTGCCGGTGCTGGCCCGGGCACTGCAACACGAAGCCGACCCGGTGGTTCGCGGCGCGTGTGCCTGGGCCTTGGGGCGGATCGCCACCGCCGAAGCGCTAGCCGCCCTGAAACGACAAGCCGCCGCAGAGACCGACCCGGAAGTGCAGCAAGAAATCCGCCTGGCCTTGGAAGAAGCGCCCCGGGCAAAAGCCGCTCTTGCGGCCGAATCCAGCGGCTGCCACTAGCTTGGCAAAATTGCCGCTCTACGGCCCCAAACGTGCCCGCAGACGCTGCAAGTGATACTGGAGCCGCTCCTGGGGACTCATGGCCGACCAGTCGGGAGTTTCTCCTGTGGAGGAGTTGCCTACCGGGGAAGCTTTGGAAGAAATGGGCGTTTTTTCTTCTTGGTTGCAATGGCACACCGGCCCCGTGCCACCGCAGGGACAAGCGGGTTTACTCTCTTTCGGCCCCGAGGAGCTGCCCGGCGAAGGCACCCCTGAGGGCACGCTCACCGTGCTTCTTCCGCTGTAGCTCATCACGGGGGTGAGCAGTTGCATGTCGTCCTGTAGCGAGCGCTTGGGGCGGATGCCCAACTGCTGCAACACGCCGTGGTAGGCCCGCACGGCTTCCTCGGGCGAGATTTCCCCCTGGACGATCAGCCGCAAGAAGCGGACGAAGGCCAGTTGGTTCTCCGCATTGTTGATCTTGCGGCCGAACAGGGCCACGCGGGCGCCGTACTTTTGGGCCTCGGCGATGAGCTTGAAGGCGTCGTAGGTGGTGCCGGCGCTGCCGCCCAGGATGCCCACGATCAGGTGCGGGTCGTAATTGACGAGCTCCTCCAGGGCTTTGGGGCCGTGATAGACGATCTTCAAAAACAGCGGTCGCCCGCTCTGCGGCACCCCGGCCAGGGTGCGGGCGATGTGGTCGTTGATGAACTTGGGCACCTGGTCGCCGGAGAGGCCTTGCGGGTCGTTGGGATCGAACACTTCCAGAAAGTGGCGGAACCCTTTCCGCTCGGCCTCCAGGCGGAACTGGTGATACTGTTCCAGCGTGCGAAGGTCTTCTTCCAGGCGGTTGTTGAGCGTGATGCTGTA
This sequence comes from Planctomycetota bacterium, assembly GCA_026982835.1. GTDB lineage: Bacteria > Planctomycetota > Planctomycetia > Pirellulales > S012-138 > S012-138. The sequence continues at coordinate 1,475 of JALSGI010000374.1, forward strand.
AAGGCCCAGGTTGGCTCCCAGGTGCCGCTCCCCGGGAGCGCAGTCCAGGTGGCCGCACTGGATGTGGTCGATGGTGGTGCTGCGAAACGGCCGAGAGGGCTGCTGCGGGTAGCTGCCGCCGCGGATGACCCAGATGTCGGTCGTGTCGTTGGCCCTGGCCGCGGGCGTGACGGGGCTGCCATCAAAGAGCCGCTCGCGGATGGTGAGCACCTCGTTGGTGCTGGCCGACATGAGCATGATGTCCACCGCCTCTTGCCGCACCAGCAAGCGGATCTGCCGGCGGTACTCCTCCAGGGAGCGGAAGCGCACCTCGCCGGCGTGCTGTTCCGGGCTTTGGCCGGGAGCGCCGATGCCGAAGGCCATGTCGGCGTCCTTGGCGTCGGCGATGATGAACTCGCGTGTGCCGCTCGGATCGGCGTGGATGGCCGCCAGCTTGCGATCCAGGCTTTTTTCGGTCATGGGGTCGTGGGACTTGGGACTTGGGTCTTGGGTCTTGGGTCTTGGGATTCCCAGGAGCCCCCGACGTAAGTCGGGGGAGAAAACCGCACCGTTGCGTTCGGTCTTCCATCGGCGAGCCCCCGGCTTTAGCCGGGGGAGAGCCGAATAAGTGCATTGCGTTATTTTCCTCCGCCGGCTTACGCCGGCGGCTCGCCGTTGGTGTGTTTACATGCTGGCGAGCCGCGTGCGTCAGCACGCGGTTTTTCAGGTGGTCATTGGTGCATATCCAACCGCCGGCTCGCCGTTGTTGCGTTCTCATGTTTCCGGCGAGCCGCAAGCGTGAGCTTGCAGTTAAAAACGGCACCGATTCGATTTCATCAACCGCCGGCTTACGCCGGCGGCTCGCCGTTTGGTGGTGTCTCTCCACATCAGCGAGCCTCGGACTTCAGTCCGGGGAGATTGATACAAAGACGTTTCTGGTCATTTTCCTCCGCCGACTGAAGTCGGCGGCTCGCCGTTTGGTGGTTTTCACTGTTCTTCTACGTGCCCACGCGGGCCAGCACCGTATCCAGCGTTTGCCGCAGCACAGCGGCGCTGCGCAGCAGGGCTTGTTCTTCCTTGGGCCAAAGCGGCACCTGCACCTTCTCCAGCACACCGCGGCGGCCGACCACCGTGGGCACGCTCAGGCACACATCGCGCAGGCCGTAGGTGCCTTCTTGCAGGCTGGAAACCGGCAGCACGCGGCGGGAATCCAGGGCCACGGAGTGGATCACCTCGGCAATGGCCACGCCTACGGCAAACCCGGCCCCGCCTTTTTTGCGGATCACCTCCGCCCCGGAGCCGCGCGTGCGCTCGAAAATACGGTTGGCCAGTTGCGTGCTCCAGCCGGGCCATTTGGTAAGCGGCAGTCCGGCCACCGTGGCGCTGGACCAGATGGGCACCATCGAGTCGCCGTGCTCGCCCAGGATCAGGGCCGACACTTGCCGGGGGGGCACGTTCAGTTCCCGGGCAATGAGGCTGCGGAAGCGGATCGTGTCCAGCTGCGTGCCCAGCCCCAGCACTTGCCCCGGCGGAAGCGAAAGCCGCTGGGTGGCCAGGTAGGTGAGCACATCCACCGGGTTGCTTACCACCAGCACCAGGGCGTC
>JALSGI010000375.1 GCA_026982835.1 Planctomycetota bacterium
CAAGTGGCGAGCCGCCGACTTCAGTCGGTGGAGAAAATCGACATGCGTTTTTTCTTGGCTCTCCCCGGACTGAAGTCCGGGGCTCGCCACTGGTGCTTCCGCACCGGGCAGGAAAAAAGCGTGTTTTGTGGAAAACAACGTACCTGGTGGACTTGCTTTGATTCTTGCAAGTGGCGAGCCGCCGGCGTAAGCCGGCGGTTGGCCAGCGTAGCATCGGCCACAAACGGTAGCAACCGCGTGCTCACGCACGCGGCTCGCCGGACAAAAATTAACTCTTTTGCTCTGGGGGCGCTTCGTCTTGTGCTGGCACGCTAAACGCGTACGAAGTCGGCGGCTGGCCGGTTGCAAGAATCGACGCTGGTTCTCGCATCGGTGCGGAAGCACCCGCCCAAGACCCACGACCCAAGACGGCGCAAGTCGCAAGCCGACACTGCTCCTCCCCGCACTAACGTGCGGGGCTCTTATTTCTCCCACGCCCCCAAGCCTCCACGCCCCCAAGCCCCCATCCCCCCAAGCCTCCACGCCCCCAAGCCTTCCCCCCTGCTCCGCCGGTTGCCAGGGGCCGGTTTCTCTCCTACAGTAAAAACCGCCCCGGGGATACCGTCGGTCGGTGCCCGCGTTCCCGCCTCCACGATCCAGGGGAAACGACCATGCAGCACGGTTTCGGCATCATCGGTTGCGGAATGATCGCTCGCTTCCACGCCAAGGCCGTTCAGGAGTTGCCCAACGCCCGTCTGGTGGCCTGCTACAACCGCACGCCGGAAAAAGCCGAGAAGCTGGCCGCGGAGTTCGGGGCCAAGGCCTATCGCGACCTGGACTCCCTGCTGGCCGACCCGGAAGTGACCATCGTCACCATCTGCACGCCCAGCGGGGCCCACCTGGAACCGGCCGTGGCCGCCGCCCAGGCCGGCAAGCACGTGGTGGTGGAAAAGCCGCTGGAGATCACCCTTGCCCGCTGCGACCAGATCATCCAGGCGTGCCAGCAGGCCGGGGTGAAGCTCTCGACGATCTTCCCATCGCGGTTCCACCACTCCAGCCGCCGGATCAAGCAGGCGCTGGATGCCCAGCGTTTTGGCCGGCTCACCCTGGGCGATGCCTACGTGAAGTGGTGGCGCACGCAGGAATACTACGACTCCGGGGCGTGGCGCGGCACCTGGGAGCTGGACGGCGGCGGAGCGCTGATGAACCAGGCCATCCACAGTGTGGATCTGCTCACGTGGTTCATGGGCCCGGTGGCCGAGATCGTCGCCTACACCGATACGCTGGCCCACCAGCGGATCGCCGTGGAGGATGTGGCCGTGGCCGCCTTGCGTTTCCAGAACGGGGCCTTGGGCACCATCGAGGCCACCACCGCGGCCTGGCCCGGCTATCTCAAACGCATCGAAATCCACGGCTCAGCCGGTTCGGCCGTCATGGAGGAGGAGGACATCGTCAAGTGGGACTTCGCCCAGCCGCGGCCCGAGGACGAAGAAATCCGCCGCGAGATGGAACAGCGGCGCAGCGGAGGCGGGGGGGCCAGCGACCCGGCCGCCATCGGCTACCACGGCCACCTGTGGCAGTTCCAGGACGTACTGGAGGCCATCCAGCAGGACCGCCCCCCGCTGATCGACGGCCACGAAGGACGCCGCTCGGTGGAAGTGATCCTGGGAATCTATCTGGCGGCGCAAACCCGGGCGGCGGTACAATTCCCCCTCCGGGAAGACCCGGTGCTGGCAGCCCGCACCGCCGGTGCGTAGCTTCCTCGGGAAAGCTTTCCCCTTGGCCGCCGACCTCCCGCAGCTTAGGCTGCGGGCTCGCGGCACGGCCTGGAACAACAAGCCGTGCATTGAATCCCACGGACGGAACCACACTTATGCAACGGATCGGCCAATACGCGGTCTATCTCCTGGTGCGGCTGGTGCTGGCCGTGGTGCAGGCGCTGCCGCCGGCCTGGGCTGATTCCGTGGCTCGCTTCGGGGCTTGGTTGCTCTGGGACCTGTTGCACCTGCGCCGCCGCGTGGTGGAGGAAAACCTCCGCTGTGCCTTTCCCCAGTGGTCCGACCGCAAGCGCCACCAGGTGGCCCGAGCCATGTGGCACCATCTGGTGTTGCTCGTGATCGAAGTGGCCCAGGCCGCTCGCCGCATCCACCGCACCAACTGGCACCAGTTTGTGGAGGTGGAAGACGAATCCCAAACGGTGGCCACGCTGCTGGACCGGCGGCCGCTGCTGCTGGTGACGGCCCATTTCGGAAACTTCGAAATGGCCGGCTATCTGCTGGGTCTGCTGGGCTACCCGATCCATAGCGTGGCCCGGCCGCTGGACAACCCCTACCTGGATCGCCTGGTGGAAGGCTTTCGCGGTTCCCAAAGCCAGAGAGTGATCCGCAAGCAGGGGGAGTTCGAGCGCATCGAGCAGATCCTTTCCTCCGGCGGCATCCTCTCGCTGCTGGCTGACCAGTACGCGGGGCGCAAGGGCTGTTGGGTGGAGTTTTTCGGCCGTCCCGCTTCGGCCCACAAGGCCATCGCCCTGCTGGCCCTGGAACACCAGGCGCCGGTGGCCGTGGGCTACTGCGTGCGCACCGGACGCCCGATGCACTTCCGCCTGGTGGTTCAAGCGGTCCTGGACCCGAAAACCTGTCCCGAGGCGATGCGTACCGTGCCGGGGATCACCCAGTGGTACACCGAGCAGTTCGAGCGATTCATCCGCCGCTGGCCGGAGCAGTACTGGTGGGTGCACCGCCGCTGGAAAGACCCGCGACGGCCGAGGCGTTCCCGGGGCGAGGACCGCCGGGCCGCCTGAGTCACCCCCCCGGCAAAGCCGAAATTGGCACGAAGTTTGCTCCCTTACCGGGGGGCACTTTGGGGCATCTGTCATAACGGCACTCCTTTGCTCCGGGACAGGGCCGGGACAACCCCGGGTAGGCGAAACTCCGCAAGACTCTGCCAGGTTGTGGCAAGGAAACCGGTAGAGGGTTCTCATCCGGGCTTTCCCGGAACCGTCCCGAGGGATCCCGTGTGCTCCGCCTTAAGAATGAACAGTGTAACTTATTGTTATGACTCAAGTTACGGA
>JALSGI010000376.1 GCA_026982835.1 Planctomycetota bacterium
GGATAGTTTTCAAACGGAAGCGGCGGCTCGGCCGTGTAACCGCAAGGAATCACGCAGCCTTCATACTGGTGATACTGCGGGGCGCAACCGCCTCCGGCCAGCAACGCCGCCAGCAGCAACGCGGCCGTGGTGCTTCGCAACCGGTGGGATGGTTTCGCTTGGGTTGGACTCATGATCGGGCCTTGCCGTCTTTGGGATCGGGAACCGTTTGGGCCACTGCCGAACCTTTGCTTTCCAACAGAGGGCTACTGCACCGGCACCAGCTCCGGCTGGCCGATTACCCGCTCCAGCGAGGAGAGGGTTTGCCGCAGTTGGGCCTGGAGCCGCTCGTAGGCCAACTGGTAGCGGAGCAGCTGCTGCCAGTTGTCGATCAGTTGCAAAAAGTCGATCTGCCCGGCCGGATAGGCCTCCAGCGACACGCGGAAGGTCAACTCGGCCTTGGGCAGGATTTCCTGGCGGAAGAGCTTGAGCAGGTCGAACTGGCTTTGGGCCTGGGCCATCAGGTCGGCCACGTCGGCCAGCGTAGCGTCTCGCAGGGCGTCGTAGCCGCGGGCGGCGGAGACGGTTTCGGTCTCCGCTTCCCGCACCGCCGCGTCCAGCCGCTTGCGGTAGATAGGCAGGTTGATCGAGGCGGCCAGCAGCACCGGGTCGCGGCCGTTGGCCACCGGGCTGATCCCATTGGTGGCCACGTCGATCCAGCTGACCGAAAGCGTCACGTCCGGCAGATAGTCCAACTCGGCCAGGTCCACCTTGCGGCGGCCTTGGCGGATGCGGGCCAGTTGGGCGTGCAGTTCGGGCCGCCGGGCCAGCGCCAGGCGGTACAGGCGGTCCAGGTCCCGGGGGATCGCTTCCGGCGGCAGCTTCCCCGAGGCCACCAGCGGGGTTTCCGGGGCGATGTGCATCAGTTGGGCCAGTCGGGCCTGGGTGGATTCCAGCCGCTGCCGCCAAACGATCAGCTCCCGATCGATGTTGGAAAGCTCCAGTTCGGCACGCAGCACGTCTTGCTGGCTCACCTGGTTGTTGCGGTAGCGAGCGTCGGCAATCTTGAGCAACTGTTCCATCAACTTGCGGTTTTCCTCGGTGATACGGATCGCCTGCTGGATGAAGTACAGCTCGAAATAGGCCCGCTTGACCCGTTCGATCACTTCCAGCTGCACGGCTTTCAGCTCAGCCTGGGCGGCTTCGAGCTGGGCCTGGGCCACTTGGGCGCGCAGGTCCAACTTGCCGGGCCAGGGGAACTTTTGCCCCACCTGAAGCACCAGCTCCTGCTGCCCGGCGGCCGTCTGGATCGGTTCCGGCAGCGTGGTCACGCCCATTTGCGGATCCGGCAAGCTGGCCGCTTGCGGCACGCGGTAAGCCAGGCTTTCCACTTTTTTCTGGGCGGCGTGGATGTTGGGGTTTTGGGCCAGGGCCACTTCCAGGCACTGGGCCAGGGTGCGGGGCACCTGTTTGGCTTGCGGCGGGGGTGCCGGGCGAGCCTGGGAAACCGGATCCGCAGCCTGGTAGCTGGCCGCCACGGCTTGCTCCAGCACCACGTAGTCCGGGTCGTGGATCGGCCGCCGCCAGGCGCAACCCGGCAAACACGCCAGCACAACCCCCAGCGGCACCACCCAATGGGACAAGGCGCGGACGAACATGCGGGTTCCTTGATTCAGAGTAAAACGCGGCACGTTGCTGGACCGGAACCTGGCCTGGACGAGGCCGGGCTTTGCGGCAGTTGCTCCCTCCGCGCCGGCAGGACCGGTGGCAGCCCGCGGCAGATACAATCCTTCCTCTTGCTTCGGCATGCCGTTTGTGGCGAATTGATCCAAATTGTGGATTCTCCCGCCTCGCCGGAAGCCAGGGGTTGTTTTGCTCAAGCCGAAAGAGACGCTTCGCCGACGTGTGCTAATGGGACGTGTTCTTCCGGAAAGGGCGCTGGTGTGCGCCAGAGAACTCCTTCTGGTACGGAAAACAAGAGAGGACGCTACGATGAACCCCGGCTTATGTGGATGGATCGGCGTCGTGGGGTTGGTTTTGGGCACTGCGGGAGCCGCGTGGGCTCAAGAACAACAGCAGCCTTCCCAACCGCGCCCGCAAGTGGAAGTCGAGGTCCGTCCTCCAGAACCCACCGAACCGGTGGTCTCCCCGCCGGCTCCGTTCGATCTACCCTTGAGCTATCCTTCGCTTACGGACCAGGTCTTTGGTGACGGTCCGTTCGGGGAGACGCTGGGGGTGTTCCGCTCCCAGGTGTCGTTGTTCGACACCCCGGCCGCCGCCTCGGTCGTCACCCGGCAGGTGATCACCGAGAAGCAGGCCCCCGATATGTTCCACGCCTTGCAGAACGAAGTGGGCGTGCTGATGCAGCGCACCGCCGCGGGGCAGGCCTCGCCCTTTATCCGCGGCTTGACCGGCCAGCAGGTGCTCATCCTGGTTGATGGAATCCGGTTGAACAACTCCATCTTCCGCTTCGGCCCTAACCAGTACTTCAACACCATCGATCCAGGGATGGTGGAGCGGATCGAGGTGCTGCGCGGGCAGGGGAGCGTGCTTTGGGGGTCGGACGCCATCGGGGGGACGATCAACATCGTCACCCGCGCTCCCAGCGTGCACGATGCCATCCGCTTCGGCGATTATGCCTTTACGGAGGTGACCCAGTTCGCCAACACCTCGGACGCTTCCAGCTACACCCGCTGGAACGTCGAGGGGTGGGTCGGCTCCACGGGGGTGTTCACCGGGGCCAGTTTCTTGAACGTCCGCGACCTGGACACCGGCTGGGCCTTCGGTCGCCAGCCGGGCACCAACTACCAGCAATACGCCGGCGACATCAAGTTCCAGTATCTTGTGGACGACAACTCGCTGCTGACCGTTTCGTTGCAACACCTGGAACAGGAAAACGTCCCTCGCAGCGACCGTTACCCGGGCTATCCGGGCGACCGCAACAACAGCAACACGCTGGCCAACGCCCGATTTTTCGATCCCCAACAGCGGGATCTGGCTTACATCCGCTACCAGTCGTTGTATCCCAATCCGTGGCTGGATGCGTTCACCTTCACGGCCAGCTACA
>JALSGI010000377.1 GCA_026982835.1 Planctomycetota bacterium
GCCGGGGTTTTTCGGGCGGAGAGACCGGAACCGAGTTATTCTGAGGGAGCACCGGCCGCGGAGGAGCGGCAGGCCGCTGCCCGGGACGATTCGGCTGCCGGGACTTGGTTCCTCGGGTGGCAGGTGTTTCTGATGGAGCCGGAGATGATTGCGCATGGCGGGCCACACGCTGGTTGTCGTTCTTGGGCAAGAACAGGGCCAGAAGCACCACCAGGGCCAGCACGCCGGCGCCCAGGGCCAGGGCAAACGCCAGTTGAGGTCCCCGGCTTCGACGGTACCGGCTCCTGGTTCGCACGAACGTGCTGGAGGAGCCGAGCTCCGCCAGAGGATCCGGCCCAGCAGTTTGCGGATAGCCCACCGGGGCTGCTATCGGTGCTGCGGGAGTGGGCGGTGTGGGCGATGTGCCGATTCCTGGGGCGGTGGGCGGGACCGCTTGTCCCATTCCCGGTGCCGGCGGCAATTGTCCTGGCACGGGCGTTGCTGCCGGAGGTGTGGCTGCCACGGGCGGGACAAGAGGGGGAGGCGGAGGAGCCGCCGGCGGGGGAACAGCATCCAGAGGCACGGGGACTCCGCCGACCGGAGGAGGGGCTGGCCCCCCTGTCGCAGGCGGAAGCTCCACCGCCGGGGGCTGACTTGCCGGGACAGCTCCGGCCGCCGGGGGCAGCAGTTCCTCAGGCGCAGGGGCGGCAGGAGGCTGCTCTGCCGCAGGGGGAACTTGCGCAGGGTCCTGCTTGCGCTTTTGCTGCCGGTGGTCTGAAGAGCGATCCATGGCTGTCGTTTTCGACGATTCGAGTGCCCCTGGTTGGTTCTCGGGTAGGACACCCAGCCCGGGGTTCTACTTGTATTAACGAACGTCTCGTGAGTCCGGGGCCAGGGATTCAGGCTTTTGGAGCTGGCGGGAGGGGCCTCTTTCTGTTCCCTAACGCAGCTCCCCAGTCCACCCTTCTATTATGCTCAGCGATCGGAAAACTCCAACAGGAATGCCAGGAATTCCCGCATGCCGAGAACTCCTTTGTTTCTTGGCTCTGGCGGCGGGATGGTTACCCGGCGTTTGGGCGCCGGGTAGGGGGAAAAAGTTCCCCGGTTGCCGCTTTTTTCGGCCGGGGCCTTCGCCGCCGGCCCCATTGGCCTTGCCGCCGGGGATCGTAGTTGGGATTCAGCGAGGGCATCCGCGCCCCCACCCGCGCCCGCCAACGCTCCAGCTTGTGCCGCAGGAACCAGGCCAACTGGGGCTTGGCTTGGGCCAGGTTGTGCCGCTCGCCCAGGTCGGTTTGCAGGTCGTACAGCTCCAGGCGGCCGTCCTCGTAGTACTCGATCAGCTTATAGCGGCCCCAGCGGATCGCCCCGGCCGGGTGCGTGTGGTGGTAGTGCGGATAGTGCCAGTAGAGGGCCTCGCGGCGCAGGTGCTCCTGCCCCCGGAGCACTCCCACCAGGCTCACTCCGTCCACGGGAGGAGTTTTTGCTCCGGCCACTTGGGCCACGGTGGGCAACCAGTCGATGGTGCAGATGGGCACGCGGCAAGTGCGGCCCGGTTGCGTCACCCCCGGCCAGCGCACGATGGCCGGCACGCGAATGCCCCCTTCGTAAAGCGACCCCTTCTCATCCCGCAGGGGGGCGTTGCTGGTGACCAGCGGCCCCTGGCCGTCGAACCGCTGCCGCAAGCCGCCGTTGTCGGAGGTGAAGATCACCACGGTGCGTTGGGCCAGCCCCAGCCGATCCAGCTCGGCAAGCAGCCGCCCCACATTCTGATCCAGGCTTTCCACCATCGCGGCGTAGATGGGGTTATGGATTCCCGGGCCGGGTTTTTCTTTTTTTTCGTAGTAGCCGATCCGCTCCTTTTTGCCCTCCAGCGGGATATGAACCAGGTGATAGCTCAGATAAAGGAAAAACGGCCGGTTGCGATTCCGGCGGACGAAGGCGATGGCCTGGTTGGTGAGAAAGTCCGCCCGAGGCGTCCCCGGATCCACCCCACGCGGCGGCAGGGTGCGGAACCGCGGGGCGAAATGCCGACCCGAGGTCACCACGAAGGAATCGAATCCCTGGCGGTCGGGAAAATAGTCCCGGCCCCCCAGGTGCCACTTGCCGAAAGCCCCCGAGACGTAACCCCGGGGCTTGAGCACTTCGGCAATTGTCTGCTCGGCCAGGGGCAACTGCTGGTGGAACCGCGGCGGCACCAACCGAGCCCAGGGACGCAAGTGGCCGGGAATAAAGTCCGTCAGGTTCAGCGTGGCCGGATACTTGCCCGTCAGCACGCTGGCCCGGGTGGGCGAGCAGACCGGGCAGGCGGCATAGGCGTCGGTGAACCGCACGCCCTGGGCGGCCAGGCAGTCCAGGTGCGGGGTTTCGTGGAAGCGATTGCCGTAGCAGCCCAGGTCGCTCCAGCCCAGGTCATCGGCCAGGATGAACACCACGTTCCAGGGTTGCTCAGCGGCAGTGGGCAAGGCGGTGGCGGTCCAGGCAATCAACGCCAAGGCGATCCCAGCAAGGAGTCGAGACATCTCTGGGGGCTCCTCCTGTTTGGCAAGCAGGTCGATCCAACTTCTGCCCGGCTATCTTACCCCGGTCCCCCGGAGCCGAAAAGAAAGCACCTCGGCACAGCCTGCGGAGGAGCGTGCGCACGTCAGGGCTTGGGGGCGTGGAGGCTTGGAGGCGTGGAGGCTTGGAGGCGTGGCGAGCCGCCGGCGTAAGCCGGCGGTTGGAAAGCGAGCCGGGAGCGTAAGCTCCCGGAAGGCGTGGGGGCTTGGAGGCGTGGGGGGATGGAGGAGCCGCCGACTTTGTACGTGCTTAGCGTGCTAGCACAAGACGGAGTGTTTCCAGAGCAATAAGAGTCGATTTTTGTCCGGCGAGCCGGGAGCGTAAGCTCCCGGAGCGTACGCACGTCAGTAAAATAAGAGCCCCGCACGTCAGTGCGGGGAGAAACCGCATCGGCTTGCGGCTTGCGCCGTGCGCTGCTGCGCCGGTGCTGCCGCACCAGAGGCTTGGGTCCTGGGTCCTGGGTCTTGGGAGGGTGCTTCCGCACCGAAGTGAGAACGACCGTCAACTTG
>JALSGI010000378.1 GCA_026982835.1 Planctomycetota bacterium
AGGGGGGAGCTTTTTGATCAAGGACGGCCTGGCCCGGGGCGACCAGCAGATGGTCCAGCGCGGCTGGGAGTTCGTGGAAAAAAACCAGCAGCGCATCTCCAGCCTGGTGCTGAACATGCTTACCTTCAGCAAGGAGCGCCAGCCGGAGCTGGTGGAAGCGGACCTGAACCAGGTGGCCGCCGAGGTGGTGGAGCTGGCCGCCGCCCGTGCCCGCGAAATGCAGGTGCAAGTGCAGTTCCAGCCCTGCCCGGAGCTGCCCCCTTGGGTGTTCGATCCCGATGCCATCCACCACGCCCTGCTCAACGTGGTGACCAACGCCGTGGAGGCTTGCTCGGGCCGGGAAGTGGCCGAAGTGCAAGTGCGCGTGGAGTACGATCCCCGGCAACGCCTGGCCCAACTCGTAGTGCAGGACACCGGCCCAGGAATCCCGCCCGAAGAGCAGGAAAAAATCTTCGAGCCGTTCGTCTCCACCAAGGGCAATCGCGGCACGGGGCTGGGGCTGCCGGTGAGCCGCAAGCTGCTGCGGGAACACGGGGGGGATATCCTGGTGGAGTCCCGCCCTGGCAAGGGGAGCACCTTCCGCCTGCTGCTTCCGGCCCGGACGTTCCCTGCCGAGGAATCGGAGAACGGAGGCGAAACGTCACCTTGAAAGCTGGCTCGCCGGATGCGGAAGCACCACCGCAACAGCGCAAGGCGCACGCTGCAAGCTGATGCTGTTTCTCCCCCCGCTGACGCGGGGGGCTCTTGGTCGTGCAAGTTGACGCTCTTTCTTGCAACGGAGCGGAAGCCCCCAGTGGCTGCGGCTCTGCCGCCTCCCCGCACTGACGTGCGGGGCTCTTCAAGACCCAAGACCCACGACTCTGGGAGCTTGTGCTCCCGGCTCGCTGTTCAACCGCGGGCTTACACCCGCGGCTCGCCATCTCGCCAAGCCCCCAGGCCTCCACGCCCCCAAGCTTCCCGCGGCGAAAGCCGCAGGCTGGCCAGGCCTTCTGGCTACCGAACGCATCTTGTTGTTTCGGACAGCTTCTCAGCCAGCGGCCTCCTCCTCGGCCGCCTCGGCCGCTTCCAGCACCAGGTCCACCAGCTCGGGCAACTCTCGCAGCGGCTCGGCCAGTCCCGCCGGGGCGAAGATGCGCACGCGCTTGACGTAATCGTCGAACTGCTCGCGGGCCAGGGTGCGCACCACCGGCGAAACCTGCTCCAGGGGGCGGTAGCACTGCTGCTTGGGGTAATACACCTCCACGTCGAACTGCACCTCGCAGCGCACCGGCGGCGTGTCCAGCAGCAGGTGCTCGTCGGGGAAATCCCGCCGCAGCCGCCGCCGCACCCGCTCGGCCAGGTGCCGGGCAAATCCCACCGACCAGAGGTAAGGGCGGTGGGCCAGCTGGCGATACACCAGCGGATGTTCCAGGTAGCTGAACTGGGCCACGCGCTTGTAGAGCTGCCGCCGGGGGCCGAAGATGCGTTGCAGCAGGGCGTGTTCGGCCCGCCCCCGGCTGGCTTCCAGCAAAGTGCGGACCATCTCCGGCTCGCGGCAGCGGAACAGCCGGTCCAGGTCCAGCTCCCGGTACAGGTTGAAAAAGGCCCGCTGAAACATGGCCGTGGCCGCTCGCACCGCGTGGTGCCAGTACACTTCGCTGAACATCACGTAGCGGGCAAAGACCATCAGCTCGGCGGCCGTTTTGCCCTTTTCGGTCACGGCCAGGGCGTCTCCGGTGCGGTTCAGGCACAGCGCGCCGATGAGCCGGGCCTGGTCGAAATTGCGCCCGTAGGGCACCCCCGCGTGCAGGCTGTCGCGAAACAGGTAGTCCATCTTGTCGATGTCGATCGGCCCGGAAAGCATGCTGGCCAGGATGCGTGTGCTGCGTCGCCGCGGCTTCTGGCTCAGCAGGCTCACCACCTGCCGGGGCTGGATGCCCCAGTGCTCCAGCAGCACCTCGGCCACCTCGCTCTCCAGCAGAAAGCTGTTGGCAAACAGCTCGTGCTGGGGCACCCCGGGCAGGTCCATCTCCTCCACCCAGTGGCAAAAGGGCCAGTGCCCCAGGTCGTGCAATAGCGCCGCGGCCAGGAACACCTCGGCCTGCTGGGGCGAGACGACCTCAAAGCGCGGATCGTGGGCCAGCCGACGCAGGTACAACAGCCCCAGGCGGTACACGCCCAGGCTGTGCTCCAGCCGCGTATGATGGGCCGCCGGATAGACCAGGCGCACCAGCCCTAGCTGAGTGACGTGGGCCAGGCGCTGGAACGCCGGTGTATCCACCAGCGCCCTCACTCGGGGCGTCAGGGGTACGTCCAGCTCCGGCGGGATGCGGACCAGTTGCCCGCGGTGGTCCAACGCCTGGATTTCGGGGATTTCCAGCAGGGGATGCATCGGCGCGAAAGGGAACCTTCCAGGAAGCGGTGTGTGCTGGTTTTGATGATACCGCAACCGGCGCTCAATAATCCACGGGCGTGGAGACTGGGGGGGCCTGAGGGCTTGGGGGGTGGCGAGCCGCCAGCTTCAGCTGGCGGTGAACCGGCGAGCCCTGCACCGTGAGCCCGCGGTTGTATTGCCGCTGGCGCTGGTTCATGCAGCCGCGAGCCGTGGGCGTAAGCCCACGGAGAGCACGGCAATCATGCGCCTCTTTCTTGCCGTCTCCGGGAGCTCGTGCTCCCGGCTGGCTGTTTGCTATTCGAGTCGGCCCTTATTGTGACTCGGCGAGCCCCGGGCTTTAGCCCGGGGAGAGCCGAAAAAGCGCATTGCGTTATTTTTCTCTGCCAGCTGAAGCCGGTAGCTCGCCTCCCGAGGCCGCCTCCTGTTGGAAGCGCAGCGAGTTGAACGTCACCAGCAGGCTGCTGCCCAGCATGGCCACGGCCGCTGCGATGGGGTGCAAGTACCCGGCGGCGGCCACCGGCAAGGCCACCACGTTGTAGGCCAAGGCCCAAAGCAGATTCCAGCGTACCACGCTACGAGCCCGGCGGCCCAGCCAGAACACCCAGCCCAGCCGATCCAACCGCTGGCCCAGCAGGCACACGTCGGCCAGGTCGCGGGCCACAT
>JALSGI010000379.1 GCA_026982835.1 Planctomycetota bacterium
ACCAGGTAGGTGAGATTACCCAGCGTGTGCCCAGGCACGTGAATGGCCCGGATGCTCACCTCGCCTACACGGAACTCCTGCCCATCCTGCACAAACTCGTAGTTGACCCGGGCCGGCAGCACGTCCAGCGGGTGGATGGCGTCGTAGGGGTGGAAGTAGTAGCCTTGTCCGGTTTGGCGGGCCAGGGCGGGACCGCCGCTGATGTGGTCGGCATGGGCGTGTGTGTCCAGGATGAAGTGAACTTGCAGGCCCAGCTTACCCGTCCAGTCCAGGTAGCGCGTGTGGTGGCGGAACGGGTCCACCAGTGCGGCTTGCCCGTTGCTGGCCACCACGTAGCCCAGGCAACCCCGGGCCGGGCGCACCACCTGCGTGATGGTCAGCCGCGGCGTGTTCACCACCGTGCGAAAGCTGTAGTGGTTGCCCCAACTCTCCATGCCCCCTTCCAGATGGTAGGCCTCGTAGCCCAGTTTGCGCAGGGCCTGAGCCACGTAGGCCGAAGTCTGCCCCTTGGCACACACGACCAGCACCGGCTGATCCTGCGGCAACTGGTCGCTCCAGTGGGCCTTGGCATATGCGATCACCGATTCGACCATATCCTCCTTGCCACCTTGTTCCAGGATTTCAAAGTAGGGGACGTTGATCACCGGGTTGCCCTCGGGGACTTCAATGGGCCAGGTGCGGAAGTCTTCCCGGTTGCGCACATCCACCAGCGTAAAGCGGCGTTTTTCCATCAGGGTCTGATCCAGTTGTTGGGAGGTCCAGACTTCGGTGTTGAGGGTTTGGGCGGTCATGGCACTGTCTCCTGTTTCAAGGAAGGGGGTTCTTTCCCGGCCCGGTGGCCGATCCAGTCATCGTTGGCAAGGGCCCCGTCACATTCAAATATATCGTAACATTACGATATGTCAATATAGTTTTTCGTTTTTTTCTCCTAGGTTTTAGGTTTTTTCTTGGCGCAGCTGTCACAGCGGCAGATGTCCCACCCGGGTTTCTCCCAAGTGCAAATGGCATGCCCTGGCGTGCAATTGTGCCCTTCTTGGACCAGCAGCCGGGTAAAAAACGCAATCCCCCCGGGATGAGACTTTGCCGCACCGTTTTGGCGCGAAGTTCGCAATCCGGCGGCAAGTTCCGGTCTCGAATGGACTTCTTTGGGCGGGCTGCTGGCTTCTCTGGCCCCAGCGGATTACACTAAGGAGGCGTCCACGGGGCGGCCCCCCGTTTTTCCACGAACCATCAGCTACAGGGGCCCTCGGGGCAATGCTTTCCACCTCCGCCAGCTTGTTGCAGCGGCTCCGCGAACCGGATCACCACCAAGCCTGGGAGCAGTTCGTCGAACTGTATGCCCCGTTGATCTTTCACTGGGGGCGTCGGTACGGGCTGGGCGAGGCCGACGCGGCCGACCTGGTGCAGGAGGTGATGGCCAAGCTGGTGGTGCGGCTGCCCCAGTTCCAGTACGACCCCCACAAGCGCTTTCGCAGTTGGTTGCGCACGGTAACGCTCAACACGGCCCGGGACCTCCACCGACGCCGCCCCTGGCAGGCCCTGGCCACTGTGGCCCAACAGGCCGCTTCCCCCGAGGCCGTGCCCCCGGACGACCTGTTCGAGGAAAAGGAATACCGGGCGTTTTTGATCCAACGGGCGCTGGAGCTGATGCAGCGCCACTTCCAAGAGACCACTTGGCGGGCCTGTTGGGAACACGTGGTGCAGGGGCGGCCCGCAGCCGATGTGGCCCGGGAGTTGGGCATTTCCCCCAATGCGGTCTATATCGCCAAGTACCGGGTATTGCGGAAGTTACGGCAGGAATTGCAAGGGCTGTTGGACTAGCCGGGGGCGGGGAATGCCCGCACACCACCCAACCGCCATGGAGCACACTTGGCCCAAGCTCCCGGTGTCCCAGGCACTTTTCTGTTGCATCCCTTGCCAAGAGTGCCAAAAAATGGAGCAAGTGCTGAAAGGTTGCTTTCCTCGGGGGAGTACTTCCGGGTAGGGGAGAAGGGGAAGACGTTCTACCAGCTACTGACGAGCTGTTCTGAATACAGGGAGCTTTGCTCATGGCATCGTCGTGTCCTCGGTCCGAGGTCATCCAACAGTTTTTGCTGGGCAAACTCACTGGCCGGGAAGCTCGCCGGGTGGAGCAGCATTTGCTTTCCTGTTCCCCGTGTTGTTCCCGGGCCGAGCAGCTCAGTGCAAGCGACGAGCTACTGGCGGCGCTGCGGCAGGGCAACCAGCAGCCGCTGCAGCTGAGCCCGGCGCTGAAGCGGGCCATGCAACAGGCCAAGCAGGAGAGCCTGGGGGGCGAGACCAACGAGTCGCAGCAGGAAGACACCCGGCACCCCTCGCAGGATGCCGCCCGAGTGCAAACGCTGGCTTCCCGGTTCCCCGAGGAATTCGCCCTGCTGGCCCCGCCGCAGCAGCCGGGGGAGGTGGGCCGGCTGGGGCACTACCGCGTGCTGGGGGTGATCGGCTCGGGGGGGATGGGCGTGGTGTTCCTGGCCGAAGATACGCAGCTGCAACGCTCCGTGGCCTTGAAGGTGATGAAGCCCTCGCTGGCCCAGAACCCTCGGTCCAAGGAGCGTTTTTTGCGTGAGGCGCGGGCCATGGCCGCCGTGGAGCACGAGTGCATCGTGCCCATCTACCAAGTGGGCGAGGAAGGGGGCGTGCCGTTTATTGCCATGCCGCTTTTGCGAGGCGAGACGCTCCAGGAGCGGCTGCGGCGCAAAAAACGCTTGCCCCCGGCCGAGGCGGTGCGGATCGCTTGCCAGGTGGCCGCCGCGCTGGCCGCGGCCCACCGCCGGGGGCTGATCCACCGGGACATCAAGCCGGCCAACATTTGGCTGGAGAAAAACGGCCGGGTCCGTTTGCTGGATTTCGGCCTGGCCAGACCCCTAGGAGCAGATTCCGACCTGACCCATGCCGGCACGGTGCTGGGCACGCCCAACTACATGGCCCCCGAGCAGGCCCGCGGAGAAAAACTCGACCCCCGCTGCGACCTGTTCAGCCTGGGGGCGGTGCTTTACCACATGCTCTCGGGTCG
>JALSGI010000380.1 GCA_026982835.1 Planctomycetota bacterium
TCTGCGGGCCAGCTCCTGCTTCAGCTGCAACACCAGGCGATCCAGTTGCACCAGCGGGATTTCGGTTTGCACGCCCCCCGTGGGTTCCCGCTCCGGGGCCAGCGGGTGCAACAGCACGAAGCTGGCCGCGGCCGGGTCGAACACGGCCGCCTGCCCGGTGGTGTGAACCAGGTCATAAACCCGGTCCTGGTAAAACACCGTGGTGGTCCGCTGCAACGGCTGGCTCTCTTGCCCGCGGAACACTTCGTTGTCGATGGCAAAATCCTGGGCCACCGCTGCGGCTGCAAGCAGCCAGATGCCGGCTGCCAGGGCGGCCACCGGCGCTTGCAGGCGAGCAAGCAAGTCCATCTTTCTGCACTCCGTCGGCCGAGCTTGCTTGGCGAAAGGGAATCGCACGACTCAAAACAACCGCCGCCACAGCGACCGCACGCTCCAGGCAGGTTCCTCTTCCACCGCCTGGCCCGCCAGGGCACGCTTCCACCGCGTCACATCGTCGCCGTAGTGCTTGCCGGTAAGTTGCTCCAGGCTGCGCACGGTGCGGTACTGGATGGCCGGGTCGGGGTCGTCCAGCAAGGGAGCCAGCAGTTGCACGGCCTGGGGGGAGTTCAGCTTCCCGGAGGCCCGAATCGCCGCCAGACGCACGTCCAGCGAGGTCTCGGGGTTTTGCAGCAATTGTGCCAACACGGGCAGGGCTTCCTGCGGAGGACGGCGCCCCCAGGCCGCCACGGCTTCCCGCTGCACGTCGGCCGATTCGTCCTTCAACGCCGCATAAAGGGCCGCGGCGGCCGCCTGCGTGGGAAAACGTCCCAGCGTCCGCACCAGTTGCCGCCGCACCAGGGGATCGGGCTCCTGGGCCAAGGCCTGGGCCAGCTGCTGGCTGAGCTGCTGTTGCTGCTGCGGAGAAAGTTCGCCCGCTTGCTGTTCCAGCCTCCGGTAGCGCTGCACGCGCTGGGCCGGAGTTTCGATCGGGGCGGGTTCCTCGTTGCTGGGCCACCAGGAAGGAACCCACGCCGGCAGCGACGAACACCCGCTGCATAGCAGCAGGATCGTGACCACGGCGATAACTTTTTCGGGCCAGGCGGGCAGTGCTGTCATTGCTGGATGCCGGGGGGAGAACGGAACCGCTTTCTCTCCAAAAGGGCGGCGGAGTATAGCGACCCGGTGCCCTGCGGCCAAGATAGCTTCCCCCGGAACAAAAGCGGACTTGGATTTCTGCTTGCCAGCCCCCAAGGCACGAGCCGGCAAAGAGGACAAGCAACAGGGCCTTTGTCGCCGGAATCGGTAGCTGCCTGCACGCCTTGCGGCTACACTAAAAACAGCCCTGGCTTGTCGTTCCTTGTCTTCTGTCCCTGTGGAGATGCTGCGATGAATTGGCCGCGGCCGGCTCGGACGTTGCTTTGCCTGCTGGTGTTGGCTTGGAGTGGAGCGGGTTGGGCCGAGGAAAAAACGCCCACGCCCCACTCCCCCCGCTGGCAGCCCTGGGGCGTGCCCGGCGTGCCCCGGCCGCAGCTGTCCCGGCTTCAGAGCCCGGAGGGAAGCGAGCCGCTGCTCCAGATTGCCGCGGGGGAGCCGGGCCAATACGGAGCCTGGCAAGCGGAGTTTGTGGTGCAGGGGGGCAAGTGGTATCGCTTTTCGGTGCTGCGGCGCACCGAGTCGATCCCGCATCCGCGGCGAAGTGCCCTGGTGGAGCTGCACTGGAAGACGGCCACGGGGGCCCGGGCTCCCCGGCCCGGCGTGACCCCCCAGCCGGACTACCCCCGCGAGGGAAAACGACTTTCCGGCAACTGGCAGCAACTCTCCGGCGTGTTCCAGGCCCCGCCCGAGGCGGCCCGGGTAGTGGTGCGGTTGGTGCTTCGCTGGGCCCCCGGCGGCACGGTCCAGTGGCGCCGCCCCCGCCTGGAACCGGCCCAGCCTCCGCCCCCGCGCAAGGTCCGCCTGGCGGCCGTGCACTTTATCCCCCCGGGCAAAACCCCCCGCCAAAACCTGGAAAGCCTGGTCCCCCTGCTGGAGGAGGCCGCCCGAAAAAAGGCCGACCTGGTTTGCCTGGGCGAGTGCGTCACCTACCTCCGCACCGGCAAAAGCTACGCCCAAGTGGCCGAACCGGTCCCAGGCCCCTCGACCCAGTTCCTGGGCCGCCTGGCCAAAAAACACGACTATTACATCGTGGTGGGGCTGGTGGAACGCGACGGCCAGGCCATCTACAACACGGCCGCTTTGATCGGCCCGGATGGAAAGCTCCTGGGCAAGTATCGCAAGCTCACGCTCCCCACGGGAGAAAACACCGGCGGGCTGGTTCCGGGCAAGGAGTACCCGGTGTTCCAGACCCGCTTCGGCACCCTGGGCATGATGATCTGTTGGGACGTCCACTTCCCCGAAGTGGCCCGCGGACTAGCCAACCGCGGAGCGGAGATCATCGCCATGCCCATCTGGGGCGGCGATCCCCGCCTGGCCCAGGCCCGCGCCATCGAAAATCAAATCTACCTGGTCTCCAGCACCTACAACACCCGGCCCCGCTGGATGGTAAGCGGCGTGTGGGCTCCCTCGGGCGATCTGCTGGTGCAGGCCCGAGAGTGGGGCACGGTGGTCGTGGCCGAGGTGGATCTGTCGCGGCGGTACTATCACTTCGGCTTCGGGCCGTTTCGGGACCGGATCTGGCGCGAACGCCCCACCTGGATGCCGGATCATTGAACGCCTGGCCGACATGGCCAAGGCCCGAATGTGTCACGCGGCTTTCTGCCGTCGGAGCCTGTTTTGCCAGCAAGCACTTCGCCGCTGGATGGAGGGCTTCCACACCGCGCAGGTCGGCTTGCGGCATGCGGCCTGTGGCTTGCGCCGGAGCTTCCGCTCCGAAGGTCTTGGGTCCTGGGTCTTGAGGGGTATGGAGCCCCGCACGTCAGTGCGGGGGTCTTGGGTCGTGGGTCTTGGGTCTTGCGGTGGTGCTTCCGCACCGATGCAAGAACAAACGTTTCTTCTTGCAACCGGCGAGCCCGCGGCTTTAGCCGCGGGAGACGTGGAGGCTTGGAGGCTT
>JALSGI010000381.1 GCA_026982835.1 Planctomycetota bacterium
GCACTGGTGCGGAAGCATCGTCTGCAAGACCCACGACCCAAGACCCAAGACGGCGCAAGCCGCTCCTCCCCGCACTAACATGCGGGGCTCCGGCTCCCTCCACGCCCCCAAGCCTCCAGGCCTCCGAGCCCTCCGGGAGCTTACGCTCCCGGCTCGCCGGAGAACCGCCGGCTTACGCCGGCGGCTCGCCGATTGCAAAAACCGGCGCTTGTTCCGGCTTCGGTGCGGAAGCACCGGCGTAAAAGCGCACGGCGCAAGCCGCCTCTCGCCGCCTCTCCCCGCTGACGCGGGGGGCTCTTCGCCCAAGACCCACGACCCAAGACTACACACGCCGCAAGCCGCCCTTCACTCGGCCCGATGGGCCACCACCACCCGTGGATGCCCCGCCAGATCGGAAACGGTTTCTACGTCACTCCAGCAAGACGGATCGTAAAGCCCCAGCACGCGCTGGTGGATCATGGGGCTGATTTCACAGATCAACGCTCCTCCAGGCAACAAGCAGCGGGCCGCCTGCTGGATCAATGGGGCGATGACTTCCGTGCCGGTGGGCCCGGCCACCAGGGCCAGTTCCGGTTCATACTGGCGTACTTCCACGGGGGCTTGGGCCAGTTCGGCTTCGGTCAGGTAGGGAGGGTTGCTCAGCACGTAGTGGAAGCGTTCTTCGGCCACCGGTTCCAGCAGGTTCCCTTGCAGGAAACGAATCCGCTGGGCCACCTGGTGCCGCCGGGCGTTCTCTTGGGCGATGTGCAGCGCTTGGGAAGAAATGTCGATGGCCGTCACTTGGGCCTGGGGGAGCTGCTTGGCCGCACAGACGGCCAGGCAGCCGCTGCCGGTGCCCACGTCGGCAATGCGCAGCGGCTGCTGTTGTTCTCCCCGGGCCTGCACCCGGTCCAGCAGGGCCGTGAGCACGAACTCCGTCTCGGGCCGGGGGATGAGCACCGCCGGGGAGACGCGAAAGGGGAGCGAAAAAAACTCCTTCTCCCCCACCAGGTAAGCCACCGGCACCCCGGAGGCCCGACGACGCACCAGCTCGCGGAACGCCGCCCGTTGCTCCGGGTCCGGCTCGTACTCGTAGCGGGCGTACAGCTCGATCCGCGGCCAGCCGAGCACGTGGGCCAGCAGCACTTCGGCATCCAGTCGGGGCGAGTCCGAGCCGTGCTGCTCCAGGTAACCGGTGGTCCACTGGAGCAATCGCAGCACGTTCCAGGCCTCCGGGCCTTGGCTCATACCACCTCCGCTGCGGCACGGGGAAACGGGTGGGCCTGGAAGGACACGGAACCCTTGCGGCGGTTCCTCAACCCACCTGCGGCTCCGGCCCCTCCCCGGCTCCCAAGGGGGCCTCTTCGATCATCCCCTCGACCACCTCCGGCTTGGGCTCCTGGAACAGCAGCCAGAAGCCACTCAGGGTGAGAGCGGCCATCAGTCCGGGCCAGAACCAGATCCAGGGCCACCGGTACGAGGAGCCGTGGAGCCATTCGGTGCGGGTCACCCGGCCGTCGCCGTCGCCGTCGGCCGCCCGGAGCAGCTTCCGCAACGACTCCCGGGAATACACCACGGTGATCCCCTCGTTGGGCAGTTCCCAGACAAACTTTTCCGGCACCTGGTCCAGCACGACCACCGGGTCGGGCGTTTTTTTCAAGTCCACCTGGAGCACTTGCTTGACATAGTCCTCCCACTTGGGCAGGGACTGCATGCCGGATTGTTCTTGGTTGTCGGCCAGGGCAACGATCTTCACGGGAGCCTGATTCACCGGAGGATAGACGTCGTAGATTTTTCCTCCGATCAGTCCCCCGACGAACATCCCCGCCCCATAGGTCAAAAACGCCACGAAGCTTTGCGCCCGGGCCCGCTGCCGCACTTCTACCCGGTTGTCCACGTAAATCTGGCTGGCCACAAAGAAAAAGTCGTAGCAGATGCCGTGCAGCAGAATCCCCAGCAGCACCACGGGAAACACCAGCGTGCCGAAGCAGGCGTACCGCACCACCCAGGCCAGCATCCCCAAGGCCAGCATCCGCTTCACACCCAAGCGGGCGATGAACCACGGCATCAGGAACATGAACACCACCTCGGACATCTGGCCCAGGGTTTGCAAGGCCGTGGGAGCCGGATAGCCCCGCTGGGTGAAAAACAAGTTGGCCAGGTTGTAGTATTGGGCCAGCGGGATGCAGATCAGAAAGGACGAAACGGCAAACACCAGGAAGGAGCGGTCTGTAGTGAGCAGATGCACGATGCTCTGGCGGTCGGTTTCTTCCTCGGCGGGGGGAGCTTCCGCCTCTTGTTCCTGCCTGGCTTTGGGCGGGGTGTAGGGGAGCAGAAAGCTGAACAGCCCCAGGGCCAGCGAGGCGGCAGCGGCCAGGTACAAGAAGGCCGAAGCACCCAGCACTTCCTGGTTGGGACGAAACACCAGACCTACGATCAAACCGGCCACGATCCAGCCGATGGTGCCCAGCATGCGGATGACCGGAAATTCCTCGTCGGGATTGCCGATGTGATGGAAGCTGATCGAGTTGGTCAAAGCCAGCGTGGGGGTGTAGATGATGCCGTAGGTGACCATGATGACAAACAACGGCAGGAACTGCGCCTGCGTGGCCGCCGCGGCCAGCAGCACCGCCCCGAGCAAGTGCAGGATGCCGACCATCTTCTCGCTGGAAAAGAGCCGGTCGGCCAGGTAGCCCAGGAAAAGCGGAGAAATCATGGCCCCGATGGCCGTGGAGTTGTAGATCCAGGCGATGTTGATCCCCGAAAACCGCAGCACCGCGCCCATGTACCCGCCCATCTCCACGGCCCAGGCCCCCCAGATAAAATACTCCAAGAACATCATGATCATCAGCCGCAGGCGGACGGACATGGGCCAGGCTCCTTTGCAGCACGGGGCATGGGAGAGGCCGAATCGTTTCGATTCGGTTCCGCGTCACGATCCAAAGCACGCCAGCAGCGTATTTGCTCTTCGGGGGTGGGTCAAGCAACTCCGGGAAATGGAGGCGTGGGGACGTGGGGGCTTGGAGGCTTGAGGGCGTGGGGGCGTG
>JALSGI010000382.1 GCA_026982835.1 Planctomycetota bacterium
TCCCCTCAAGCAGGAGAAGCCCGATGAACCACCAGGCAGTCCGCTTCCAGGAACTGCTGGCCTTGTGCCTCCGGCGCCGCCGGTGGATTGTGGGCGCGGTGCTGCTGAGCACCTTGGCCGCGGCGGCCTGGGCGGTGTTTCGCACCCGGCAGTGGGAAGCCCAGCAGGCGCTGGTGCTGCGGGACGAGGTAACCTTGCAGCAGGAGAAGCCGGGCCACTTCCGCGACCTGGAGCAGATGAAGGTAAGCCAGGAAACCGTGCTCCAGCTGGTGCTTTCGCCGGAGGTGCTCACCGGGGCGTTGAAGCGCGTGGGCCCGGAAAAGCCCACCCCGGCCGCCTGGCCCACCCTCAAGCACGTCCGCCGCCTGCGGCAACAGGTGGAGCTGGTTCCGCCCAAGGGGGCCGAGTTCGGCAAGACGGAGATACTGTTCCTCCGCGTGCGGCAAAGTTCGCCGCAGCGAGCCGCCCGGCTGGCACGGGCCATCGCCCTGGAGCTGCAACAGGCCCTGCACCGCCTGCGGCAGCAGCGGATGCAAAGCGTGGTGGCCGAGCTGCGCACCAGTGCCGAACTGGCCCGGCGGCAGCTCCAGCACCATCTGGACCAACTGGCCCAAATGGAAAAACGCGTCGGCGGCGACCTGGCCGAGCTGCGCTTGCTGGACCAGGCCGGGGGCGACAGCTCCTTGCGGCAGCGGCTCAACCAACTGAAAAACGAGCTGCGGCAGGTCACCCAGCAGCGGCGCGAGCTGGCGGCGCTGCACCAGTTGCTCCGGCAGGTCAAGGCCGATCCCCAGCGGCTGCTGGCCACCCCCAACCGCTTGCTGGAAAGCCAGCCGGCCCTGCGGCGGCTCAAGGAAGGGCTGCTGGATGCCCAACTGCAAAGTGCCCGGCTCCAAGGGGCGCTGACGCCAGAACACCCGCGAGTGCAAGCCGCCCGCCAGGCCGAGCGGGAAATCCGCCTTCACTTGCACCGCGAGCTGGACGCGGCCCTGGCCGGCCTGGAAGTCGAACGGCAACTGGCCGAAAGCAAGCAAAAGATGCTCCAGGAACAGATCGCCCAAGTGAAGAACCGCCTGGCCGAAGTGGCCCGCCTGCGTGCCCCCTACGCCGCCTTGGTGGCCCAAGTCAATCACCACATGGAACTAGTGCGGCAGGCCGACCAGAAGCTGGCCCTGGCCCAGGCCGCCCTGCAAACCGACAGCCGCAGCAGCCTGATCACGCTGGTGGGCCAGGCCCGGGCCGAAGACCACCC
Source organism: Planctomycetota bacterium (assembly GCA_026982835.1). Classification (GTDB taxonomy): domain Bacteria; phylum Planctomycetota; class Planctomycetia; order Pirellulales; family S012-138; genus S012-138. The sequence continues at coordinate 1,253 of JALSGI010000382.1, forward strand.
GGTGGGGCCCCGCACGCTGCTGGTGCTGCTGGGGGGCGTGCTGGGCGGGCTGCTGTTGGGGTTGGGCGTGGTGGTGCTGCTGGGCGAGCCGCAACCCGCCGCGGCTCCCCCGGAGACACTGACCCAGGAGTGGATCAGCACCCCGGCCGCTTACTCCCCGCAGCTGGAGGGCGACCTATCCTTGCAACAAAGCGGCGTGTGAGCCCTGTCCTGAACCGGCGCGCAACTTGCCCAACCCGTGGAACCGGCACTGGCTGCAAAGCGGTTGCCTCCTTCGCGCAGGGCCTGAGCAACCAGTCGAAAAACCAAATACGCAGCACGTGTTTAGCCAGCTAGTACATCACTTGGTTTGGCGCTTCCATGCTAGGAGAGAATAAGCGTTTTTTCTTGCAAATGGCGAGCCGCCAGCTTCAGCCGGGTACGTGTTTAGCGTGCATGTACAAGACGAAGCGTTCACAGATCAAAAGCAAGCCGAAGGCTTGCCAGTTTTTTAGCCGGTGGTCGTAGCGAAGCGGAGACCACCGGAAAGCGACGGCCATTACCCCCCAGCACCCCGCCAGGGGTGCCAGAAATAGCCAACTGCCATCCCTCTGGCATCCCTTCGGGATGCTCAAGGACAAGGAAAAACGCTGCCTTCCGGGGGTCTGACAACCCCCGGCTACAAAGCTGCGACGCCTACGGCGTCGGTCCTCCGGCTGCTAGCTGGCTAAACAGGTACCCAGCTTCAGCTGGCGGAGGAGAATAACCAAAAGCGCTTATTCGGCTCTCCCCGGGCTAAAGCCCGGGGCTCGCCGGACAAAATCAATTCTTTTGCTCTGGAAATGCTCCACTTTGTGCTGGCACGCTAAACACGTACAATAACGCACGAGTCGGTCATGGAGATTCTTTTCCTCTTGGCAGCGGCACTGGGCGTGGTGTGGGCCGCCGTGGTGGTGGTCCGGCTCCCGCTTCTGTTAGGCGCGCTGGCCTACCTGGTGGCCGCTTCCTGCTTCGGCCATCCGTTTCTGCAACTGGAGTTGGCCGGAGTGACGCTCACGCTGGATCGCCTGGTGCTGGTGCTGCTGGTGGTCGCCGCGGTGGTGCAGGGGCGCATTCGCGGCTGGCTCCCCCGGCCACTGGGAGCGGCCGAGTGGTGCTTGCTGGCCCTGCTGGGCTGGATGGCCGCCAGCTTCCTTTGGCCCCAGGCCCCCGCCCCCCGCGACGACGAACCCCCGCTGCACCGATACCTGCAAGGCTATGTGATCCCGGCGGTGCTCTATTTCCTGGGCTACCACGTGCCCCTTTCCCGGCGGTGGCTGCGGCATCTGGCTGGGTTCTTTCTGCTGTTTGGGGCCTACCTGGCCTGGACCGCCCTGGCCGAACACCAAGGCTGGTTCGCGCTGGTGTTCCCCCGTTACATCGCCGACCCCAGCGTGGGCTTGCACTTTGGCCGGGCTCGCGGGCCGATGGTCCAGTCGGTCAGCTTCGGCCTGTACCTGGGCACATGCCTGCTGGCCCTGGTGACGCTGGCTTGGGCTTGGCGCCGCGGCTGGGTGCGCCGGGCCGTGGTGCTGCTGGCACCGGGGGTGCTGTTTGGCATCGGGGCCACGCTCACCCGCAGCGTGTGGTTGGGCACGGCGGCCGCGTTGGGGCTGGTGGGCTGGCTGCGCCTGCCGCAACGCGTGCGCCCTTGGCTGCTGGCCGGGGCCGCCGCAGGCTCGCTGTTGCTGGGCACCCTGTTCTGGGAACACCTGGTGGCCTTCCAACGCGAAGGCTCGGCTACGCTGACCCGC
>JALSGI010000383.1 GCA_026982835.1 Planctomycetota bacterium
CCCGGTGCTGTTTGCCCCGCCGGAAGCGATCCGGCTCCAAGGCCCCTGGCAGGCCCGCATGGGAGACGACCCGAGCTGGACCACCGGAGGCGATCCGCCCCGGCAGGTGGTCTATCGCAAAACCACCAGCGCCCAGGTGGCCGAGCAGACGCTCCGCAAACTGGCCGGCGAAGACGGCCCGCTGCCGGTGGCCGAAACCCTGCGGCGGATGAAAACTCCCGAGGACCTGGTGGTGGAAGCCTGCCTGAGCGAGCCGGTGGTGGGACAGCCGCTTTGCGTGAAGTTCGACGCCCGCGGAAGGCTCTGGGTGATGGAGTATCGCCAGTACCCCAACCCCGCCGGGCTCAAGCCCGTTAGCCGCGACAAGTACCTGCGCACCGTCTATGACCGCGTGCCCCCGCCGCCACCGAAACGCACGCCGGGCCGGGATCGCATCAGCTTCCACGAAGACACCGACGGCGACGGCCGCTACGACCGCCACCGCGTGTTCCTGGACGGCTTGAACATCGCCACGGCGTTTGAGTTCGGCCGCGACGGGCTGTGGGTGCTCAATCCCCCCTACTTGCTCTTTTACCCGGACCGCGACCACGACGACCGGCCCGACGGCCCCCCCGAGGTGCACCTGGAAGGGTTCGGGCTGGAGGACACCCATTCGGTGGTAAACAGCCTCACCTGGGGACCCGACGGCTGGCTCTACGCCGCCCAGGGGAGCACCGTCAGCGGGGACGTGCGCCGCTGGGGGAGCAAGGACAAACCGGTGCACTCGATGGGCCAGTTGATCTGGCGCTACCACCCCCAGCGCCGGGTGTATGAGATATTTGCCGAAGGGGGCGGCAACGCCTTCGGCGTGGAGATCGACGCCAAGGGGCGCATCTTCTCCGGCCACAACGGCGGCAACACCCGCGGGTTCCACTACATCCAGGGCGGCTATTACCAAAAGGGATTCGGCAAGCACGGCTCGCTTTCCAACCCGTATGCGTTCGGCTATTTCGGCTACATGCCGCACGGGAACGTGCCGCGATTCACGCATGATTTTGTCCTTTACGAATCCACCGAGCTGCCTCCCCGCTATCACGGGCGGTTGTTTGCCGTGGCCCCGCTGCAAAGCCGGGTGGTCATCAGCCGCCGGGAACCGCAAGGCTCCACTTTTCGTACCGCCGACGAAGGCTTTGCCTTCCAGTGCAGCGACACCTGGGTGCGCCCCGTGCACGCCGCCTTGGGGCCCGACGGGGCCGTTTACATCTGCGACTTCTACGAGCAGCGGATCGACCACGCCTCGCACTTCCAAGGGCGGGTTACGCCCGAGAGCGGCCGGGTGTATCGCATCCGCGCCCGCGGGGCGTGGAAGCAGCCGCCGCGGTTCGATCTGAGCCGCACTGCGCCGGAGGAGTTGCTGCGCTACCTGGAACATCCCAACCGCTGGTTCCGCCGCCGGGCCTTGCAACAACTGGCCTACCGGCAGCCGCGGCAACTGTTGCCCCGACTGCGCAAGAGCTTGCCTCGGACCAAGGGCCAGACGGCCTTGGAGTATCTGTGGGCCATCCATCTGCTCGGCGGATTGGACGAACCGCTGGTGATGGCGTGCCTGGAGCACCCCGACCCTTACGTGCGTCTTTGGGCCGTGCGGCTTGCCTGCGACGAGGGGCGCGTGGGGCCCAAGCTGGCTGCGGCCCTGGTTCGCCTGGCCGGAGAGGAAAAGCATGTGGAGGTGCGCAACCAGCTTGCCTGTTCCGCCCGGCGGCTCCCCCCGCGGCAAGCCTTGCCGCTGGCCGCGGCGCTACTGGGGCACGACGAGGACGTGCAGGACCCTTACCAGGGGCTTACGCTCTGGTGGCTGGTGGAGCGGCAAATTGCCCGCCAGCCCGAGGCGGTGCTTGCCTGGCTGGAGGAGCATCCCCGGCTGTGGCAACGCCCCCTGGTGCAGCGTTTTCTTGCCCAGCGACTCATGCGGCGATTTGCCCAGCCGGGCACGCGCCGCGATCTGCTGCGGGCGGCGCGGCTGTTGCGCATGGCCCCCGATCGGTCAACCGCCCGGGCGATGATGCAGGGCTTTGAAGCGGCTTTCCAAGGGCGTTCGCTGGCTGGGCTGCCGGAGGAGCTGGTGGAAGCCATCGCCGCAGCCGGGGGACTGTCGCTGGAGCTGCGCATCCGCCGCGGGGACGCAAAGGCCGTGCAGGAAGCGTTGCGGTTGGCGCGGCAAGCCAAGACCCGCTCCCAGCGGGCCGTGGCGCTTGTCGAGGTGCTGGGAGAGGTCCACCCGCCGCAGGCCAAGGAGCCGCTGTTGCAACTGGCCCTCGGGCACCCCGATGTCAAACGCCGCACGGCCGCCCTGGCCGCCCTGCAAGGCTACGCCGACCCGCAGATTGCACAGCGACTGCTTGCTCACCTGAAGCAAATGCCTCCCGAGGTGCAAGCGGCCGCCTTCTCGTTGCTTGCCGATCGGGCCGCCTGGACGCTGGCCGTGCTTCGCGCGGTGGACACCGGGCAGTTGGACAAAAAGCGGGTGCCGCAGCGGTTTCTGCGCCGGGCGCTTCTGCACCGCCGCCAGGAGATTACGGCCCTGGTCGAGGCCCACTGGGGCAAGCTCCAGGGAGCCACCACGCAGGCCATGTACCGGCAGATCGCCCGGCTCAAGCAGGTCATCGAAGCGGCCGACGGGAACCCCTACGCGGGCAAGGAGCTTTTTGCCCAGCACTGCGGCAAGTGCCACCGGCTGTTCGGCGAGGGGGGCCACATCGGCCCCGACCTGACCGCCTTCCAGCGCACCGACCTGGACCGCATGTTGCTCAACATCGTCAACCCCAGCGCCGAAATCCGCGAAGGGTACGAAAACTACCTGGTCCTCACCGACGACGGCCGCACGCTCACCGGCTTTATCGAAGACAAGGACGAGCAGCTCGTGGTGCTCAAAGACGCCGAGGGCCGGCGGCACCTGATCCCCCGGGAGCAGATCGAACAGATGGCCCCGCTGGCCCAGTCGCTCATGCCCCAAGGGCTGCTCGATCCGCTGAGCGACCAG
>JALSGI010000384.1 GCA_026982835.1 Planctomycetota bacterium
CGGCGGGGGATCGAACACCAGGTCGTCCTGCCAGCGGAAAATCGCATCGGCCAGCGCCTGCCGCTGCCCCAGCGACCATCCGCTGGTGCCGTGGATCGGCACCCAACTGACCCGCGGCACGTCGATCACCATGCGGAATCGCCGTGCCGCGTTTTGGGACCAATTCGCATACAGGAACAACGGGTCCAACACCACCGGCTGGTAAAGCGATAGACCGGGCGCACTGGGAAGGACAACCCAGCTTTTGGGGGCGAGCATTCCGCGGGCGACGACTTGCTGCAACGCCGCATGCCCGCAGGCAGCAGCACGGTCCTTGATATTGGCATCGGCGGCGTACTGGTTTCCTACCACAATCAGCATGGCCGCCCCCAGCATCCCCACGGAAATGATAAAAATGGAAAACAGCACCTCCAGCAGCGATAGTCCACTGCGGAGAGAACCACGCGCCGGGTGACGGACGGGAGCCTGAGTGCAAAACATCGTGTTCTAGTTCCCTCCTTCGCTGTCCCAGGAACGGATGTACTGCGTGGCCGCCAGAAAGTTGCCCGTGGCAGAGCCGGCGTTGACGGCCGTCATCACCTGGCCCGTGCGATGGTTGATCCCCACCCAGTACGTGCCCGGCTCGCGGAGGTTGGTCCGATCCGCCGCCCGCTCCACCAGCCCCACCAGCAGGAACACGTTCCCCTGCAGCACGCTGGAATAGCCCGGGTGCAGCACGAACACTTCCCCCTGGGCGCTGAAGCCGACAAACACCCCGGCCGGATGATTCAACGTGGGGCCAAGCCCACCGTTGGGCCAGGTGATCCGCGAATCACGAAGATCAATCACCGTCCCCTGGGGCAGCTCCAAGGGCTCGTTGGGGGAGAAGCTCTGGGCGTCGATCCGCGGAAAACGCAACACCTGGATTCCCTGGGGCAGGGCGTCACCCGGGCGGTACGGAAACTGCCGCACCGGGCCCAACACGTCCGAAGAACCTGACCAGGACATCCGCACCACCCAGAGCGGTTCTAGAAGGAAACCCTTTGCATCGACCCGCAGGCTGCCGTTGGAATCCACGGCACCGAGGAGCTGATACCAAGGTCCTTGCTGGTTCAACTGCACCAGGTCGCCCACGCGGATCAGCCCTTGCCAGCCCACGTCGGGAATTGCCAGCACGAAAGAGGCTGCCTGTCCCGGCGGGGGATTGGTTTGCACCTGCACCACGCGTACCGGATTGGCCGGGCTGCCTGCGATGTAGGGCTCGGGAAGCTCGACCATGTGCAACTGCAAAGCGTAGGGAGCCACCGCAGCCGAAGGGGCAGGACGATAGGGAACCAGCATCACGCCCACAGGCCGCCCTTGCTCCTGGGCCTCGGCCCGCGCCTGGTGCAGGAAAATCTCCACCTGCCGGGCCGCCTCGCGCAGCCGGCGTTGCTCGGTATCCGGGGCGGTCACCCCCAGCGCGATCACCGTAATGGCCACCAGGATGAAAATGGTGACCAGCAGCTCCATCAAGGTGAAGCCGCCGCGGGGGGCTCGCCGCCAGGGGGAACTCATGCGGATCATGGCTCGGAGGTCTGCTGCAAGTAGTTGTGGATGTTGTCGGCGGCCAGGTCGGCATCCACCACGGCACCTCGCAGCAGGGGAGTGCCCCCGGCCGAAGGAAACCCGGAAAGCGGATGCCAGTCCCGATTGAACTGCGGCCAGCCGCCGGGAGCCGAGTCCGGATCGTTCAGGCCCGATGCCCCGTCCGGACCCACCGAGTAGATCAACGGGATCATGTACCCGGTGGGCGTGTTGTTCCACTGCGAGTTGTTGGCCGGTTGAATCAGGCGGCTGACTTTCAGGGGATCGAAGGGGTCTTCGGCCGCCGCCCCGGTGGCCGGGGTGGGAGAGACGCCGGGGAGCTGAAAGCCCGGTGCCCAACGCAGCCAGCGGATCGGCTGTCCCCAGCCGTCCAGGAACTCCAGCATGCCGTCCCGGTCCGTATCCCCCACCTCCCGCGAACGCAGCGGCAGGTCGTCCTCGCTGCGGGCGCCGAGGGTGACGAACAGGTAGAGACACTCGGCCGCCTGGTTGGCGTTGGCCACCTGCGAGGGGTTGGGAGTCGCTTGCACCACTTGGTTGTACCAAGTGGCTACGATGAAGGGAGAACCGGACGCCACCGAAGCATGACGCAGAAATTCGTTGTAATGGTCCGGCATCTCCGCCTGCATCACCTGCCACAGCAACTCCAGCCGCCGCGTGGCAAAGGCGGTGTAGCTTTCGTTGGTTCCCCGTGGAGCGATTCGCAGCCGCCGGGTGCGGTAGGTGGACCAATGGATCATCACCTGCTGGTGCAGCTTGGCGATGGTGTGCCGGGTCTGGGTGGCCCGGGCCGCCTCCTGCGAAGCATAAAGAGCCCCCAGCAGGGCCGAGGTGAGCAAGGCGATGATGGTCAACACCACCAGCAACTCCACCAGGGTGAATCCCCGGGGAGAGGCTCGCCATGTGCCTTGCTCCTTGGAACAAGAGAACATGCAAACGACTCCTGCGGAGGGGAAACGGCGGTTAGGGGTTCAGGTTGGCATCCTGGGAAGCGTCCTCCAGCGTGCCTTCGTAGAAGTTGGTCAGGTTGTCCCAATCGCCTTCTCCGTAGCCGGCTCCGCCGGGAAAGACTTTCCAGGGGAAACTGCTGCTGGTAGAACGCCCGAACATCCGGTCCAGCCCCGCACAGATGATCTGGAACCCTTGCGGTTTCACCCAACTAAAGGCGCCGTTGGGCAGGCGGTGAGCATAGGGGCGGGCGTTGCGCCATTCGGCGGGAACGCCAGAAGAGCGATAGAAAGCGGCGGGATGGTACCGGTCTTCGGGATGATCAGCATCGTTGTAGAAGGCCGGCCAGGCGGCAAAGTACACGTAGGGCGGGTCCAGCTTGGGAGTAAATCCCGGCGGATAGTACTCCGGCCAGCCGTCCTGGTCCCGGTCGGCCAGGCGGGTCTCCTCGAACTGAAACAGGGGCAAGGTGCGGGAGCTATTCTGATTGGG
>JALSGI010000385.1 GCA_026982835.1 Planctomycetota bacterium
CAGCTCCGGGTAAAGCGATTGCATCAAGCTGGACCAGAACGCCCCGCCCGAGTGGCCCCAAAGACACCACGGCACCCGGGCCAGCTCCGGGTGGTTGCTGTAGCGGGCCAGGTCTTGCAGGGCCTGGAGGAACCGCCGCGCAGAACCTTGCCTCGGATCGCACCACAACCGGCAGTGGATGCCCCGCCGCGGCTCGTAGCTGGAGCCGAGCAAGGCCGCCTGGTGGCGCCGGGCCAGGGCTTGCCAGTGCAGATCATCGGCCGCCGTCCGCCCGCCCAGCGATGCACCGGGACCGCAGCCGTGCTGGTGCACCACCAGGGCTCGCAGTTGCTTGACCCCCTCGGGAACCCACACGTAATAGTCCACCGCCAGGCGAAGGTGGCCGGGGCGCAGCGTGGGCGGATAGTGCACCTGGTAGAGGGTGCCTTCGTAGCTGCGGCGTTTGCTGTAGCGAGGTTGCCGGGCCTTTTGCACTAGCGCGGCAATTTGTTCATCCAGCCGGGCGGCCCGGGCCAGGGCCTCCTCAAGCGGCAGCCCAGGCTTGATCCCCGGGCGCTTGTGCCCCACCGCGCTGAGGTATGCCGCATGCAGCATCCGCGTCCGTTGCACCATCCGCGGCCAAAGCCCCTGGGGCGGTTCCATCTGGGTGGCCACGCCCCAGGCCCGAAGCACCGCCCCGGCCATGATGCGGTGTCCCTGCTCGTTAGGATGGATGCCGTCGGGCGAAAGAGTGAACTGCGGGTTCTTTTTGCGTTCCTCTTTTACCACCGCAAGCATCGGCGTGCGCAGATCGACCACCAGGTCGGCCCCGTGGTCGCCGTGGAGGATCCAGCGGGCGTAGCGAGCCAACACCTGATCGTAATCGGCATAGATCGCCTGGTAGCCGAAGGGACCTTGCGTGCCGGATTGGAGTACGCCTTTTTGCTTCAGCGGCAACGGGTCAAACGGCGGCGGGGTCAGAAGCACCACCTTGGCCCCGGCCTGATGCACCTTCTGCACCAGGCGGCGGATGCCCTGCTGGTAGGCGGCCAGCCGCTGGGGCGAAAAGGGGTGGTAGATGCCGTCGTTCATGCCGTAGCAGGCCACCACCACGTCGGGCCGGATAAGCTCCAGCGCACGGGAGAGCCGCTCGTGCACGTTGGGTCGGGGGAACGGGTGCCCCGGCTCGCTCAAACCGCAGCAAGTTTCGCTGCTCAGCCCCAGGGAGATAATCTCCGGCCGAGGCGAGGCTCCCTGCAGTCGCAGCTGCAGGTCGATCCAGGCCACGTACAGGGTGGCATGGGTGATCGAATCGCCCAGGAAGAGCACTCGTCGGGCCGTGACGGGGAACTCCAGCTTTGGCTGGGCCGGGGCTTCTGCGGGGACGAGGCTTGTTGCCAGCAAAAGCCACCATCCCAACCCAGCAGAGGGCAAACCACTCTTGGCCCTTCCCGGAAAAACACGCAAAGCAGAACGCATCGGGGACATTCCTACGGCTGGAGGCGTGGGAGTGGGGGTAGGGTTTGGTTTATAGAGAAGTGCCCGCCGGCCGGGCCGATCGCAGGCACGCCGGGTTTCATGCTGAAAGCCGCCCCGGGGAATGTCAAGCGAAGCACGGGGCCGCCGGCCGCTCGGAAGGAACAAGGCCGCCTCCTTTCCCGGCGAACTCTTTGGAGCCGGGACGGGGTTCCGGGTACAATCGTTCCTGGGGGATAGCACGTCCGAACTTCTCGTTCGTCGAGGGAGGGCCATGCCGGCCGAACCGATCAGCCAGTTGATCCAAAAGGCGCGCCAAGGGGACGCCGCGGCCCGCGAAAGCCTCTTCCGCCGCTGCCGCAGCTACCTGGAAGTGCTGGCCCGAGGGCAGCTCTCCACCTGGATCAGTCCCAAGGTGGACCCCTCGGATGTGGTGCAGCAAACCTTGCTGGAAGCGTACCAGGACTTCGAGCGTTTTGCCGGGCAGAGCGAGCAGCAGTGGCGGGCCTGGCTGCGGCAGATCCTGGCCCGCAACGCGGCCGATCTGGTCCGCCACTACCGCGGCACGGCCAAGCGCGATCCGCGGCGGGAACGCCCCCTGCAAGCGGCCGCCCGGGGAGATCGTTCTTCTTACCAACTCCCCTTGGCCGACGGGCAGCCCACCCCCAGCCAGGTGCTCGTGCGCTGGGAAGAAGAACTGCAAGTGGCCGAGGCCCTGCTGCAATTGCCCGCAGACTACCAGGAGGTGATCCGCTTGCGGCACTTCCAGCAATTGCCCTTCGACCAGGTGGCCCAGGCCATGGGCCGCTCGCGGCCGGCGGTGCAGATGTTGTGGCTTCGGGCCGTGCGCCGGTTGGCCCAGGTGATGAAAGAAGCTCCCAGCTGCTTGGACGACTAGCCCCGCGATGAATCGCCCTTCGGAACCCCGCCCCCCCCAGCCTGCGGCCGAGGAAGAGGCCCGCTGCCTCCAAGCCCTGGAGGACTATCAGCAGGCCCTGGAGGCCCAGCAGTGGGAACGCTGCCGGCAGTTGCAGCAGGAGCACCCGGAGCTGGCCTCGGAGTTCCGCTCGCTGGAGGTGCTCTATCGTCTGTGCGAGCAGCAGCCTGCTGAGCCTCTTTCCTCTGGGCCGGACGGCCCGCAGCAAGCCCCCTCCGTGGAGCAGCCCCCGGCAGGTTCCCCCGAAGGCGAGCTGCCGGTGGAGCGCATCGGCCCTTATCGGCTGTTGGAGCGGGTGGGCCGCGGGGGGATGGGCGTGGTGTATCGGGCCTACCAGGAAAACCTGGACCGCACGGTGGCCCTGAAGATGCTGGCCCCGGGACGCACCGGCCGGGACTACCTGGAGCGGTTTCGGCAGGAGGTGCGGGCCATGGCCGGGCTGAGCCATCCGCACGTGGTGGCAGTCTTCGACGCCGGGGAGGTGCTGGGGCGGCCCTACCTGGTGATGGAGTTTGTTGAGGGTCAGACGCTGCAAGAATACATGGAACAGCACGGCCCGCTTGAGCCCGAGCAAGCCGCACGCCTGGTGGCCCAAGTGGCCCAGGCCGTGGAGTTCTTGCACCAGAAAGGACTGCTGCACCGCGATCTGAAACCCTCGAACATCCTGCTGGACTCTTCCGGGCACGTGCGGGTGACCGACTTCGGACTGGCGGCCGTGCTGGAGCGCGGCCAGGCCCGCGACGGCGGCGTGCTGGCCGGCACCCCGGCTTACATGGCCCCGGAGCAGATCGACCCCCAACACGCCCCGGTGGACCAGCGCAGCGACGTGTACGGCTTGGGCGCCCTGCTGTACGCCCTGTTGACCGGGCAGCCGCCCGTGCAGGGCCAGGACCTGTGGGAGACACTGGCCCGGGTGGGCCGCTGGGAACCGCGACTCCCCTCGGAGCTGGCCCCGGGCGTGCCGCAAGAGCTGGAGCAGGTGTGCATGAAGTGCCTGGAAAAACACCCGCAGGACCGCTACCTCAGCGCCCGGGCCGTGGCCGAGGAACTGCAACGCTTTCTGCAAGGCGAGCCGGTGGAGGCCGAGCCTTGGGGCTGGCTGGATCGGCTCTGGCGTGCCGCCCGACGCGAGCCGGCCTTGGCCGCTCGCTGGGTGGGCGTGGGCGGATTCTTTCTGGCCGAGCTGGTGCCGCTGGCCCTGGGCCATGTGGAACCGCTGGTGCAGGCGTTCATCACGGCCGTGACGGCCCTGTGGCTCCTTTCGGCCTGGGCGTTCCATCGCTGGCACCGGCGGCGGCCCGAGGCCTGGGACGTGCCGCTATGGTGGAGCGTAAGCGAAGTGGGACTGCTGACCCTGTTGCTGCTGCCCATCGGGGCAGCGGCCAATCCCATGATCGTGGCCTACCTGGTGCTGGTGGTGGCTTCGGCGTTGTGGGAGCGGGTGCGGCTGGTTTGGGCCACCGCGGCCGCTTCGGCCCTGGGATACGCCGTGCTGGTGGCGTGGTTTGTGATCGCAGGCGGCGGCCCGCGCCAGATGGATCCCAGTTGGGACCGCTACCTCTACTTCCTCATGGCCTTGCTGGTCACGGCGGCCCTCGTGGCCTACCAGGTGCAGCGGTACAAGTCGCTGCGGCGGTTCTGCCAGGGGGGCTGAAGCCACACGGGGCGAGGCCTGACGGCAGGGCGCATGGGGATGCACGCGGTTGTTCACCGTCGGCCGGAGCTGTCGTTTTTTGACCTCATGAGCCGCCCGCGGAAGCTCGCGGAGCAAGTCATAAAAACACGGTTCACCGCTGCGGGAGCTGACGCTCCCGGCTCGCCGAGTGTAAGAATCGACGTTGGCTCTCGCAGCTGGCGAGCCCCCGGCTTCAGCCGGGGGAGAGCCATTCACAAACAAACGTTTTTTGTATTTTCTCCGCCAGCTAAAAGCTGGCGGCTCGCCAGGATAAACGAGAATCGACGCTTATTCTCGCATCGGAGCGGCAGCTCCAGTGCAAGCTAGTGGCGGGCATGCTACACTGGAAGCTCGTTGCATCGCTGCCCTTCCGCATGGCGTAGCTGCATTCTCCATGAGCCAGTCCAACCCCTCGGCCCATCCCGCCTCCACCATCCAGGCCCCTCCTCGCGGGGTGTGGAACACGCTGCGCAAGCTCGGCCCGGGGTTGATCATCGCCGGCAGCATCGTCGGCTCCGGGGAGCTGATCGCCACCACCAAGACCGGCGCCCAGGCCGGCATGGCCTTGCTGTGGCTGATCGTGGTGGGCTGTGTGATCAAGGTGTTCGTGCAGATCGAGCTGGGCCGCTACACCCTCTCGGAAAACCAGACCACACTGGCCGCCCTGAACCGCGTGCCGGGCCCCCGACTTGGCATGAACTGGGTGCTGTGGATGTGGCTGGCCATGATGGTGGGGGCCACGGCCCAACTGGGCGGCATCGTCGGCGGGGTGGGGCAGGCCCTGGCCATCGCCTGGCCCCTGCAAGGCGATTACCGCCAGGCGGTGCAGCTCCCCTCGGCCCGGGAACTGAAGCAATTTCTGGAGTGGGAACGCCAACTGGCCCTGCAGCCGGATCCCCCGCCGCCTGGAAGCGACGCATACCGCCGCTGGCGGCGGATGCAGCGCGGTTACCAGTTCCTGGCCCACAAGCTCGGCAACCCCGCCGTAAAACAACAGGCCCGGCAAGCCCTGGAAATCACCCGCGAACTGGAAGACGTCACGCGGGAAATGGTGGCCCTGGCTAAGCGGTTGCCGCAGCCCAAGCAAGAGTTGGAACGGCTCATTCGCCGCGGCGTGCGGCTCAGCTCGCAACTGCATCAACTGCTGGAACCGGCTACCTGGGACGACAAGTACTGGGCCGCCCTGGTGGCCCTGGTCACCGTGGTGCTGCTCTTCGGCGGGCGTTATCGGGTGGTGCAGCACACGGCCACGGTGCTGGTGGTGCTGTTTACCTTCCTGACCATCGGCAACGTGGTGGCGTTGCAATCGCACCCAGAATTCCGGCTCACCTGGGCGGATTTTCTGCGGGGTTTCGGGCTGCCCGAGGGAAGCTCGCAGATGGAAGCCTTGGCCACCGCCCTGGCCACCTTCGGCATCATCGGCGTGGGAGCCACCGAGCTGATCGCTTACCCCTACTGGTGCCTGGAAAAAGGCTATGCCCGCTTCACCGGCCCCAAAAGCGACGACCCCCAATGGGCCGAACGTGCCCGCGGCTGGATGCGGGTGATGCACTACGATGCGTTCCTCTCCATGCTCATCTACACCGTGGCCACGCTGGCCTTCTTCTTGATGGGCGTAGCGGTGCTGCACCGCCAAGGGCTGGACCCGGAAGGCATGCGCATGGTGAGCACGCTGCTGGAACAGTACGTGCCGGTGTTTGGGGAGTATGCCAAGTGGTTGTTTCTGGCCGGGGCCATCGCCGTGTTGTATTCCACCTTCCTGGTGGCCACCGCCGGCAGCGCGCGGGTGTATGCCGACTGGCTGCACATCATGGGCTGGATCTCCACCGGCGGGCGCCAGTTGCACCGGGGCTGGGTTTCGGCCTTTTGCGTGCTGCTGCCCGTGCTGGCCGTGGGCATCTACGCCACCTTGGGGCAACCGGCCCGGCTGGTGCTGCTGGGCGGGTTCATGCAGGCGCTGATGCTGCCGGTGTTGGGCGTTGCGGCGCTTTATTTCCGCTATCGCTGGATCGATCCGCGTTTGCGTCCGGGCCGGGGCTGGGACGTGCTGCTTTGGCTTTCGGTACTGGGCCTGGCCGTGGCCGGGTTGTGGGGCGCGTGGAGCAAGGTGCAACCGTATCTGGGGGGATGAGATGGAAACCTCCTTGGAATCGTTAGCCAAGCGATTGATCCGAGCAGCCAAGCGGCGTTTGCAAAGACCTCCGGAACCTATCGACTACACTGGAAACGAGCAAGCCGATCGGTTGATTGCCGACCTGCAACGGTATCCGCACGCCTTTGTGCTTGCCTCTTTAGTGGATCGCCAGGTGAAGAGCCAGGTTGCCTGGATGGTGCCCTGGGAGCTGAAAAACCGCTTGGGGACGTTTGATTTCGCCGCCTTGGCTTCGCTTTCCCAGGCCAAACTGAAACATCTTATGCAGCGTCCCAAGCCGCTGCACCGTTTTCCCGCGACAATGGCCAAAGTCCTTTACGCCGCCATCCAACGAATCGCCACGCATTATCGTGAAAATGCTGCCAACATTTGGAACGATCGCCCTTCCAGTGCTACCCTGGTTCGCCGCTTCTACGAGTTCGACGGCGTCGGTCCCAAGATCGCCACCATGGCGGCAAATCTACTGGTGCGAGATTTTCACATCCCTTTGAGCGACTACTACGCACTAGACATCTCGGTGGACGTGCATGTCCGTCGCGTGTTTCACCGCCTTGGCTTCATTCCCCGCCGCGCAGATCGATACTACGTGGTCCTCCGAGCGCGTGAGCTCTCTCCCGAGTATCCCGGGATTTTCGACAAAATCCTTTGGGACCTTGGCCGAACGGTCTGCCGACCTCGGCGACCGCGATGTTCGCAGTGTCCATGGGCATCGGATTGCCGATTTGCCCAGCGACCCCGGTGAAGCATAACCAGAGGGGCTTGTGGCGGTCCCAAGTCCCTTCCATCCAACTAGAGCGGCGGCGGTTCAAAACACAATAAAAAAGCTGCCCAGCACGCCGCGGCGGTCCAGCCGGGTGCCGGGACCGTCGGTGTAGATGCCGCGAAGCTGGAAAAAGGTGCGGCGGCTGGTCTTGATCCACCAGGTGAGGCTCGCCCCCCACAGGTCCTCCCCTTGCGGGTGCTGCCAGGCCAGCTCGGGCACCAGGGCCCAGTTCTCATGGTCCCCGAAAAGCTGCACGCCCAAGGCCACGCCGTAGGAGTCCTGCGGGTCGGGGGCAGCGGCCAGGGAGAGCAGCGGGTCCAGCTCGAAGGTGATCGTCAGCCGGTCAAAGGCCCCGCTGGCCGCGGAATTCCACCCCGCCGTGCTGCGAAAAGCGGTGCCGTACCACACGCACTTTTTGATCCCCGCCGCCGGCAGCCAGCCGCCGGCAAAGCGGTGCTTGCGCAACAGTTCCAGTGCGTAGAGCTGCCCTGAGCCACGCCCGGCACCGTCCCCGCCTTTGCTCATCACTCGGACTGCGGCGGTCCACAGCCCCAGGAACCGGGTGTAGCTTAGGGCCAGGAACTGGGCGTCCCGGCCCCGCACTCGGCGAGGGTTGGAGTACAAGTAGGAGAACTCCAGAAAATGCCCCCGTAGGTCCATCGACAGGTGCAGCCCGTACAAATCGGCCGACAGGCCCGGCTGGCCGTCCACGCCATCCAGGAAGGCAAACCCCATCAGGTTCAAGTTGCTCCACGGCTCGGCCACCAGCGTGTTTTTGCTCACCACCACACCCAGCATGTCGTCGTTGACCAAAAGCGCGTTGTGCAGCAGCAGCGGCACCATGCCTACGGCCACGTTGATGTCCTTGGGCACCGGCGTGCCTCGCCACCAGTGGCCCAGCACGCTCTCCAGCTCCAGCTCGAACCAGTAGCGATCCGGCACGGCGGTGGCGTTATCGACATAGCCTTCCGGGTCGCTGAACTGGTAGTAGGAACCGCCGGAGGCCTTGGTGCCCAGGGGCACAAACTGCACGTGCAGCCGCTCGGTGCCGGTGAGGCGCAAGTCGGTTTCCAGCAACAGCTGGTGGCCCAGCAAGTCCTGCCGCCGCCGGTCGCTCTCCCAGGCGATGCCCAGCAGCCGGTAGGTGCCGTAGGCCACGAAACGCGGCTCCCAGCGATAGCCGGTGGCCCCGGGCCACTTCCAGGGCGAGGGGCGCACCGGGTCGGCCCCCAGGAACTCGGCAAAAAGCTCCACCGGGCGCGGCTTTTCAAACCCAGGGGGCAGCCGCAGGTAGTCAAACGGCACCACGTGGGGGCCTTCCATGCCCAGGCGATCCCCTTCCTCCTGGTAAAGATAGGAGCCACCCTGGCGGCGCAATTCATCCTCCAGCGGAGGAAGCGGGGGCAGGGCGTCGGCCCCGGGGTCCGGCGGCAAATCAGGAAAACGAACCGGGGAAGGGCTTGGGGGCATGGAGGCTTGGGGACGTGGAGGGGAGCCAGAGCCCCGCACGTGAGTGCGGGGAGAACCAGCGGGTGGGTCTTGAGGAGGAGGTGGTGGTGCTACCGCACCCGGCGAGCCCCCGGCTTGAGCCGGGGAAGGGCTTAGAGGGCGAGCCCCCGGCTTGAGCCGGGGGATGACACGGAAGCCGTTTGAGCCCCCCGCGTAAGCGGGGGGAGCAGCACCTTGCGTAACCGCAGGAAACCGCACCACTTGCGAACCACCAGCAGCCGGCGGAGCATCGCCGGTTTCCACCGATGGCAGCCGCACCACGCGGGGCACTCCCACCGGCGGCAGCCGGAATGGCCGCGATCCCGTTTCCTCTCCCCCGGCGCAGAGCTTCCCCCCGGCGGCCACACCGGCCGCCACGGCCGCCGCGACCCAAAGCCACGGCCGCAGCCACACTCGGGGAAACCCTGCCACGTTCAGCAAAACGCTTCTGGCACCCGTTAGCGAAGGCGAATGGGAAACCCGCGGGCCTGTTCCGCTTCGGCGGGAGCGGGCACCGGCTCGGCCCCGGGTTGCAAGGGAACAACGCTTACGCTCGGCCCCACCGGGATCACCCCTTGCCGCCGATCGATCACCACCACCTCCAGCAAGTGCTTCAGGTGGGGAATGCCGATCCGATCCAGCAGCGACGGGGGCAAGTGGCGAAAGCACAGCCGTGCTTCCACCGCCAGCGGCCCGCAGCCAGCCGGAACCCGAAAGCGGTACACCCACTCCCGACGTCCCAGCGGCGGCAAGCTGGCCTTGGCCACGCGGAACACCTGCGGGCGGCCAAACGACTGGGCGATCCCCACCGCCGGCCGCAGGATGTTCAAGGGGCTCAGGTCCCGGTTGACCGAAAGGATTACCGGCCGCTCGGTCCCGCGCACGCCCAGCACGATGAACTTGCTCTGGAAGTTCAGGAGCTGGTGATCCGCCGGCAGCTTGCCCGTCTGCACGAAGTAGCTGTGCTCGTCGCGCAGGTCGCCGTTGGGGTCCAAGTCGCCGGAACGGAACACCACGCGCCCTTGCCTGTCGCGCACTATCAGCTGCACCCAGAGCTGCCGTTCGGCCGTAAAGCCGGTAGGGAAGTTGTGCCCGGAAAACAAGCTACGCACCGCCACGCGAAGCCTCACCCAGCCCCCGGGATGCGCGTGCGGGGGGAGCTCCCACTCCAGCCGTGCGGCGTTTTTCAGCAATTGATAGCGCTGCACGCGGGCGATTTCCAGATCGCGGCGGTTGCGGCGCCGCAGACGCTCCAGCGTTTTCTTCTGGTGAGGCGTCAGCAGGTCCGCCCGGCGGTAATCCACCTCATACATCCAGTCCAGCTTGTGGGGAAACTCGGTATCGGGCAGCAGCGAGTAGTCGGGGCCGACGAACGAGTGGTCCGAAAGATGCCGCAGCGGAATCCGCTCCGGCGGCACACCCGGCACCACCGCCGCGCGACCCAGGGGACGCTGGTGGTCCCGGACCGGCACCCCCGGCACCGGACCCATGTGGCAGTGTTGGCAGGTGATTCCTTGTTTGGCTGCCGGGGAGTTGCGCCACTCGCTGAAGGCTTCTTCCAGCCGCACGCCCAGAGGAAGGGTCACGTCGTGGCAGGTGCCGCAAAACTCCGAGGTTTTGATGAAGGGTCGCCCCTGCGAGGGGTGGTCTCCGGGCACGCGCGTCGGGTCTTCAAAGGGGCCGTAGATGCACTCGGTCAACAATCCCCCCGGCTGGATGTGCTGCCGCCCGCTGCTTTTGTAGTGCCGCTGCTTCATCCGGTGACAAACCACACAGGTGACCCCCTCCATCGAAAGCCGCGAGCGATACACGTTGGGCAGATTGCCCTCCTCGCCAAGTGCGGTGCCCAACGGCGTATGACAGCGGGTGCAGAACGTGCCCAATGTGCCCGAGGTGCGCTCCAAGAGCGTGCGGGTAAAGGCTTCCATCACCGGGCTGTGCTGGGCATAGGCGTGCATCGAGCGGGACCACTGCTCGTACTGCCGCGGGTGGCACACCTTGCACTGCCTGGCCGAGGGGAAGTCCAACTCCACCGGACGCGGCTTGCAGCCGGGCGGAAGCCGGTACTTCAGTGCCCCCCGGGCGATCCAGCGACGAAGCGTGGCCAGCTGCCCGGCGGTGAGCCAGTGCTCCATCTCCGGGGGCATCAGCGGCGTGTCGGCCTCGGGGGAATCGGGATCCGCCTGGACGTTCCAGCTCACGTAGTGCCACAGGGGCGACTCCTCCGGCTCGAAAGGGACCACCACCGGCTCACCGTCCTGGGTACGGGCGGCCATCAGCGCCTCGTAGCTGGAAAAGTCGGCCTGTTTCTGGCCGGGCCGGTGGCAGCCGAAGCACTTGGTGTTGAGCACCCAGAGCACTTCCAGCCAGTCCGGGTCGTAGGGGTGATCCGTAGGGAAGACCACCGGATGGAGCCGCGGCCGCGCTGGAGGCTCGGAGACGGCCCGGCGCAGACCCCACCACTGGCCGGCCGCCAACACCAACATCAGCACCGGACCGCATCCCAGCAGCCAAAAGGCCGCCGCTGGTCGTCTTCGGCGGGAGTGTGCCATCGTTGGGTCGTCTCCGGCGACAGGGGGCCCCCGAGCGGAAAAGCAGCCGGAGGAAACAGCTCCGGCTGTGGAAAATGTGCCCAAACTCCCCGGCAGTTCGGCTCTTGGGACAATCCGGGAGGGGCTCTGTTGTGCAATATCGGGCACGGCTCCCCCCCGAGCACGCCGAAAGCCCGGCGGAACTGCCCCCCGGGCCCCCCGCCCGATAGGCTCTCCTGGCCTGGGAAAACTTTGGCGAATACACCAAAAACGCGGTTCCCACGGCCCCAGCCGCACGGGGCTCTCCCCGGACTTTCGTCCGGTACGTGCTTAGCCAGCTAGCAGCCGGAGGACCGACGCCGCAGGCGTCGCAGCTTTGTAGCCGGAGGTCGTCAGCTCCCCGGAAGGCAGCGTTTTCCCTTGTCCTTGAGCATCCCGAAGGGATGCCAGATGGAGGAACGCTCCCTTGGTTTCCGGCCCCCCTGGCGGGGTGCTAGGCAGGGTAACGGCCGTCGCTTTCCGGTGGTCTCCGCTTCGCTACGACCAACTGGCTGCAAGACTGGCAAGCCCCCAGCTTAGAGCTTATCCGAAAAATACTCCAGCCGCACGATTGCGGATTGCGGAACGGTATTGGATTTTTTCGGATAGGCACTTACTTTTGGTTTGGGCACATCACACCTTGTGGTAGCACGCTAAACACGTACGAAGCACGCGGCTCGCTCTCTTCCAAGCCCCCACGCCTCCACGCCCTCCGGGAGCTTACGCTCCCGGCTCGCTGGCCAACCGCTGGCTAACGGTGCGCAGCGGGCGGATTGTAAAAAGAAACGTTTTTTCTTGCATCGGAGCGGAAACTCCGGCGCACGGCGCAAGCCGCAACAGCGCAAGACGATTCTCGCTCGGAGTCCGGGTGCACCGCGTGTCACGCGGTTTCCTTGGAACAGTTGTTTCCCGCCCCCGAAGCAGGTAGCTTCGTCAGTGTCCGCCGGGTGGATCGATGGTTTCCTAGCATGTCATCATCGCAGGAGCCTGTTGCCATGTTCCGCCGTGGTGTCTCTGGGTTTGCCACACTGGACGGTTGTGCCGCAGTGGCTATGGGCCTGGGGATGGTTCTGCTTGCCGCGGTGGCCGGGCCGCAAGCGACCTTGGCTGCCGGTGCCCCGCCCAACTTCGTCATCGTGCTGGCCGACGACCTGGGCTACGGGGATCTGGGCTGTTACGGCAACCCGCAGGTGCGCACCCCGAATCTGGACCGCTTCGCCGCCCAGGGAATGCGGTTTACCGACTACTATGCCCCGGCGCCCAACTGTTCGCCCTCGCGGGCCGGGCTAATGACCGGCCGCACCCCTTACCGGCTGGGCATCTACAACTGGATCCCCTACGGATCCCCTATGCACTTGAAGCGGCAGGAACTGACCATCGCCACGCTGCTGAAGCGTCGGGGTTACGCCACGTGCCAGGTGGGCAAGTGGCACCTGAACGGCTCGTTGACCGACCCGGAGCAACCGCAGCCCTCGGATCACGGATTCGATTACTGGTTCTCCACGCAGAACAACGCCCTGCCCTCGCATCGCAACCCGGAAAACTTCGTCCGCAACGGGGTGCCGGTGGGGCCGCTGCGGGGCTACTCGGCCCAACTGGTGGTGGATGAGGCCATCGGCTGGCTGACTCGCCTTCGCAAGCGCGATCCGGACAAGCCGTTCTTTTTGTTCGTGTGTTTCCACGAGCCGCACGAGCCGATTGAGACCGAGCCGCGCTTCTCCCGGCCCTACCCGCAAAAAGGAAAACCCAGCCCCTTCGACCCCTGGACCTCCTCGCTGGCGGCCCATCATGGCAACATCACCCAGATGGACTATCACTTCGGGCGGCTGCTGGCGGCCCTGGACCGCCTGGGGGTAAGCGACCACACGCTGGTGTTTTTCACCAGCGACAACGGACCGGCCATCACGCGGTGGCATCCGCACGGCTCGCCCGGGCCGCTGCGCGCCAAGAAAGGGCACCTGTACGAAGGGGGGATTCGGGTGCCGGGGCTGCTGCGGTTTCCCGGCCGTGTGGCCCCGGGCAGCGTGTGCCGGGAGCCGGTTTGCGGGGTGGACCTGTTGCCCACGCTGTGCCAACTGGCCGGAGTGCCTCTGCCGGCGGATCGCCCGCTGGATGGATGCAGTTGGGTTTCCCTGTGGGAAGGGGGGAGGCTCCACCGCCAGAAGTCGCTTTACTGGCAGTTCAACTTTGCCCGCAGCCAGCCCCGGGTGGCCCTTCGCTGGGGGCCCTGGAAACTGCTGGCCACGATCACCCATCCGCTCCCGGGCGGGGGCGATATCCGCGCCGAGGACCAGGAAGCGATCCAGCAGGCTCGGCTGGACCAGTTCTTTCTTTACCACCTGCGCGACGATGTGGCCGAACGGCACGAGGTGCAAAAAGAGCACCCCCGGGTGCTGGCCGAGATGAAAAAACGCATGCAGCAGTTCTACCAGAGCGTGCAGGAGGAATCGCCCCGCTGGCCCGCCTGGCAGTGGCCCCGCATGGAAGGAAAGCGAATCCGCCGCTATATCGAAAAGCGTCGCCGCCAATTCCAACAAAGCCCTCACCGGCGACCCGAAGAATCCCCGCAACCTGCCCCGAAAAAGTAACCGCCGCCGTGAATGCCAAGAGCAACCCTCCTCCCGTGCTGGAAGTGTGCCAGGTTTCCAAGCGGTTTGGGGCCGTGCAGGCTCTGCAGCAGGTGCAATGGCGGCTTTTCCCCGGGCGGATTCATGCCCTGGTGGGGGCCAACGGAGCGGGCAAAAGCACGCTGCTGAAGATACTCTCCGGGGCGCTTCAGCCGGACGAAGGCCACTTGCGACTGGCGGGCCGGCCGGTGCGTTTTGCTTCGCCGCAGGATGCGCTGGCTGCGGGAGTGGCCACGGTTTACCAGGAGCTTTCCGGCGTGGGCTCGCTTTCGGTGGCCGAGAACCTGTTCCTGGGACGGCAGCCGGTGCGTCGCGGGCGGGTGGACTGGTCCGGCATGGTCGCCGCGGCCCGGGAAATCCTGGCCCCGTTCCATCTCCACATCGACCCGCGCCGACGGCTGGATCGCTATCCGCTGGTGGTGCGCCAGGTGGTGGAGGTGGCCCGGGCCGTCCATCGCGGGGCGCGGGTGCTGCTGCTGGATGAACCCACCAGCGCCTTGAGTGCCGCGGAGACCGAGCAGTTGTTTCGCATCGTGGCCCAACTGGCCGAGCAAGGGGTGGCCGTGGTGTTCATCAGCCATTTTCTGGACGAGGTGCTCCGGCTTTGCCACCAGGTGACGGTGCTCCGCGAAGGCCGCGTGGTGCTAGATGTTCCCACGCCCCAGGTGTCCCAGCACCAGCTCATCCAGCACATGCTGGGTGCCGAGCACCGCCTGGAGCTGGGGGCCTGGGAAACCACCCGGCGGCGGCTTTCCACCCCGCCGGGCGAGCCGGTGTTGCAGGTTTGCGGGCTGGAACTGCCCGGGGTGTTCCGCCAGGTGGAACTGGAGCTTTGCCCGGGGGAGTGCTTGGGGCTTTTCGGTCTGGCCGGGGCGGGGCACTTGGAGCTGGTGGAGGCGTTGGCCGGGGCCTTGCGCCCCCGCGGGGGCAGCGTGCTGCTGGAAGGCACACCCCTGCCCCCTGGTCGCGTGGCGGCGGCGGTTGGCCGCGGTGTGGTGCTGGTAAGCGGTGATCGTGCCCGGGAGCTGAACTACCTGGGCACCGTGGCGGCCAACACCACCGTGGGCACGCTGCGGCGGCACTTTCCGCTCTGGATCACCCGCAGGGCCGAACAGCAGAAGGCCCGCGGCGTGTTGCAGCAGGTGGGCTGTCGTCCGCTGGAGCCGGGGCTGCCCGTGGGCCAGCTCTCCGGCGGCAACCAGCAAAAGGTGGTATTTGCCCGCTGGTTGCTCGGCCAGGTGAAAGTGCTGCTGTTGCAAGAGCCGACCCGGGGGATGGACGTGGGGGCCAAAGAGGAAGTGATGCAACTGGTCGGGCGGCTCAAAAGGCAGGGGGCGGCGGTGCTGCTGGCCAGCAGCGAGCCGGAGCTGGTGCTGGCCCACGCCGATCGCATTCTGGTCATGCGCCGCGGTCGGGTGGTGGCTCGGCTTCACGACTGCCAGGTGGACAAGGCCCAACTGATGCAAGCGGCCTCGTAGCGGACCGGGCATCGGGTCAACGTTCTGGTGATCCGCCTCCGAAAGTTTGTGGAGCGTGGCTCGCTGTGGCGCGGTTTATTCTCGTAGCGGAGCGGAAGCTCCCAATGGCTGCGGCCCTGCCGTCTCCGGGAGCTTACGGAGCGTGGCTCGCTGTGGCGCGGTTTATTCTCGTAGCGGAGCGGAAGCTCCCAATGGCTGGCGGCCCTGCCGCCTCCGGGAGCTTGCGGAGCGTGGCTCGCTGTTGCTCCGCCGACTCAAGTCGGCGGCTCGCCAATTTGCAAGAATTGACGCTTGTTCCTGCTCCCGGTGCGGAAGCACCACCGCAAGACCCAAGACCCAAGACCGCCTTCACTGACGTGCGGAGCTCCTCAAGACCCAAGACCCACGACCCCGGGATGCGATTGACCCCACGGGAAGGGCCTCCCTATAATCCCGCCCCTTTTTCCAAGTTCCCCTGGCATCGACGCTTGCACTTGCTGCTGATGACCCCCGTGGCAATCCCCCGCTGGGGAGTGTGGCTGGTGTGCGGGGCCGTGGCCCTGGCCGGGGGGCGCTGCGCCTTGGCCCAGGGAGTGGAGCTGCCCCCGCCGCCGCTGGAGCAGCCCATCCAGGTGCAAGCCGCCGTTGGCGTGGTGGAAAACACGGCCCAGGCCCGGCGTTGGGCTCTGACCGGGCCGGTGCTGGTGCGGCAGGGTGATCTTATTTTGCGGGCCGATGCGGGCGTGCTCTGGCAGCCGAAAGGGCGCTACGGGGAACTGCTGCCCCGGCTGGAGGTGTTTCTCTCAGGGCACGTGGAGCTGGTACGCGGGCAGGGCCAGCAGGTGCTTGCCCGCTGGCAGGGGCCAAGCTGGATGGGGCGTTTGGAATCTCTTTACCCGCCCCGGGTGCAACTGGCCCGCAAGGAGGCATCGCCTGCTGTGCAAGCACTGCTTCAGCAAGCCGAGACAAGCCGCCGCGTTTTTTTGGCCCAAGAGGAAAAACGCCCCCCCGTCCCGGCTGTCCAGCAAGTGCGCTACCTGCGGCTTGCCCAGGCTCCGGCCCCGGCGGCCGAACCGGTTCCGGCCGCGGCAAGCCCGGTGCCCCCCGGCACGCGGCGACTGCGCGCCTGGCCCCGCAGCAACGTGCCCATCCAGGCCACCTGGTTTCCTGACCCGCAACGGGGCGAGTGGGTGGCGGTGATCACCTCAGGGATCAACCTGGTGATCGAAGGGGCCGGCGAGCTGGGTCTGCTGGACATTGCCGCGGATCGTATGGTCATCTGGACCGCCGGCAACCAGCAGCCCGATCTGGCCGGGGGCACGACCCAGGGAGCGGAGACCCCGCTGGAAATCTACATGGAAGGCAACATCGTCTTCCGCCAAGGCCAGCGGCTGGTGCAGGCGCAGCGGATGTACTACGACGTGCGGCGGCGGGTGGGGATGATCCTGGACGCCGAGCTGCTCACGCCCCTGCCGCAGCAGACCCGCGGGGGGATGCTCCGCATGCGGGCGGCGGTCATCCGCCAACTGAACCAAAGCCGCTTCCAGGCCCAGGACGCCTGGATCACCACCAGCCGGATGGGCCAGCCCACCTACCGCATCCGCTCCGATACGGTGACGCTGGAAGATCGCCAGCAGATGGCCGTTGATCCGGTCACCGGCAGCGTGCTTACCGATCCGGCCACCGGGCAGGTGGTGGTCCGGCACCGGCGGATGGCCACGGCGGCCAACAACTTCGTGCTGCTGGGCAATGTGCCGGTGTTCTACTGGCCGGTGCTGGCCGCCGACCTGGAGCGGCCCGAGTTCTACATCCGCCGCGCCCGATTGAAAAACGACCGCATCTTCGGCACCCAGCTGCTCACTGACTGGGCGCCGTATCAGATCCTGGGTATTGAGAATCCCCCGGACGGCACCGACTGGGACCTGAGCCTGGACTACCTGAGCAACCGCGGCTGGGGGCACGGCACGCGGTTTGAGTACGCCCGCGAGGGGTTCTTCGGCCTGCCGGGGCCTTATGCCGGGTTTATCGACTACTGGGGGATCGCCGAGCAGGACCTGGACACGCTGGGCGCGGACCGCACGGCCCTGGTGCCCGAGGCCAGCTACCGCTTCCGCCTGCTGGGACGCCATCGCTGGTTCCTGGCTCCCGGCTATCAGCTCACGGCCGAGGTGGGCGTGATCAGCGACCGAAACTTCCTGGAACAATACTTCGAAACCGAGTGGGACACCTTCAAGGACCAGACCACCGCCCTGGAGCTGAAACGCCTGGACGGACTTCGCTCCTGGAGCCTGGAAGGGGCCGTGCGGACCAATGATTTCTTCACGCAGACCCAAGGGTTCCAGTGGAAGCACACCTGGCTGGGGCAGCCGCTGCTGGGCGGGTGGTTGCACTGGTATGAGCGCACGCAGTTGGGCTATGTGGACCTGAAAACGGCCAGCACCCCCACCGATCCGGTCGATGCGGCCAAGTTCGCCTTGCTGCCCTGGGAACGCGACCGAGAGGGAGCCCGCCTGGTGACCACCCACGAGGTGGAAATGCCGCTTCAGTTGGGGCCGGTCCATCTGGCGCCTTACGCGATGGGCCAGTTGGGCCACTGGGGCGAAGATCTGGCGGGCAATCGGCTGGATCGGGCCTACGGGCAGGTGGGTCTGCGGGCCAGCTTGCCCATGTGGCGTGTGGACCCGGCCGTGGAAAGCGACCTGTGGAACGTACACGGTCTGGCCCACAAGGTGGTGTTCACCCTGGACGCCTTTGCCGCCGACGCCGAGGAGGATTTTACCCGGCTGCCGCTTTACGACCCGCTGGACGAAGACGCCCAGGAGCACTTCCGCCGCCGGTTCCAGTTCGACACTTTCGGTGGAAGCATTCCGACAAAGTTCGACGAGCGCTACTACGCGTTGCGCAGCGGCCTGGGCACCTGGGTTACCTCCCCCAGCGCCGAAATTGTGGACGACCTGGCCGTGGTGCGGCTGGGCGCCCACCAGCGCTGGCAAACCCGACGCGGCATGCCCGGGGCAAGGCACGTGGTGGACTGGATCGTGCTGGATACCCAGGTGTCGCTCTTTCCCAACGCCAACCGGGACAACTTCGGCCAGGAGCTGGGACTGGCCGAGTACGATTTCCGCTGGCACGTGGGCGACCGGCTCACGCTGATGAGCGACGGACTGTTCGACTTCTTCGGCTCGGGAGCCCGGTTCGTCCGCGTCGGCAGCCAGCTAACTCGCCCGCCGCGAGGGCACCTTTACCTGGGCTTTCGTTCGTTGCAGGGGCCGATCAACAGCCAGGTGCTGGTCGCCTCGTGGAGCTACTGGATGAGTCCCAAGTGGATCTCCACCTTCTCCACCTCGGTGGACTTCGGCGAGAACAACAACATCGGCCAGGCGCTCACACTAACCCGGGTGGGCGAGTCGTTCCTGATCACCGTGGGGCTGAACGTCGATGCCAACAAGAACAACGTGGGGGTGAACCTGGCCATCGAGCCGCGCTTCCTGCCCGGGGTGCGCCTGGGCCGGGTGCGCACCCGGGCCGTGCCCGTGGCCGGTTCGCAGTGGCTGGAGTAGGGGCTTGTGGGGTCTTGGGTCTTGGGTCTTGAGGAGCCCCGCACGTCAGTGCGGGGAGGGCTTGGAGGCGTGGAGGCTTGGGGGCTTGGGGGGATCCGGAGCCCCGCACGTCAGTGCGGGGAGAGACGGCTTCGGCTTGCGGCGTGCGCCTTGCGCCTTGCGCGGGTGCTTCCGCAGCGGGGGCTTGGGGGCGTGGAGGCTTGGGGGCTTGCGGCGGTGCTTCCGCACCGAAGCCGGAACAAGCGCCGGTTTTTGCAACCGGCGAGCCGCCGACTTCAGTCGGCGGAGGGCGTGGAGGCGTGGAGGCGTGGAGGCTTGGGGGATGGCGAGCCGCGCGCCGTCAGCCGGCGGTTGAACAGCGAGCCGCCAGCTTCAGCTGGCGGAGAAAA